>JAPLGX010000100.1 GCA_026389925.1 Chloroflexota bacterium | reverse complement strand
TGAGAAGTCTCCCTCGACCTCGTTCGCATCTGATGGCGCTTCCGCTGGCATTGGGGCTGCTTGTGGTCGCGACGGTGGTGAGGTCGCCGGCCGCTGGAGCCAGCCTTTCGCCGATGGGGGCCGTGCGCGCGTATTCGCCCGCGCCGGCCGCGCCGCGCAACATCATTCTTTTCATCGGCGATGGGATGGGGGAGAGGCAACGCACCGCCGCCCGCTGGGTTGAAGTCGGCACGACGGGCATTTTGCACATGGACGGTCTGCCGGTCGGCGGATGGTCGCGCACCGCGTCGGCCGACAATGCGGTCACCGATTCGGCCGCGGGCGCAACCGCCATCGCCACAGGGGTACGCACCAACAATGGCTGGCTGGCCGTCGCACCGGATCACTCAGAGCTTACGACAATCCTCGAACATGCGCGGATGGAGGGCAAGTCCGCCGGGTTGGTGACCACGGTCCAGGTCTCGCACGCGACCCCGGCCGCATTTGCCGCGCATGTGGAGGATCGCAATCTGATGGACGAAATTGCCGGGCAGATGTTTGACGAGGGTGTCGAGGTGCTGCTGGGTGGCGGCGAGAACCAGTTCTTGCCGAGTTCGATTGCTGGGTGCTTTGATTATGGGACACGCACCGACGGTCGTAACCTCATCGGTGAGGCGCTTGACGCCGGATACGCGCACGTTTGCACCGCGGCTGAACTCGCTGCAGTCGACAGCACCACGACGTCGCACCTGCTCGGCCTTCTTGCGGACGAGGAGATGACTCGTCCCTACAACCCCGATCTGGCTACGATGACCCAGCGTGCGATCGACGTGCTCTCGCGCGATCCGCAAGGTTTCTTCCTGATGGTCGAAGGTGGGAGAATCGACAAGGCGGCCCATGCCAACAATGGCGCAGACGCCATCGCCGACACGCGAGGGCTGGACGAGGCGGTCGCGGTGGGCAGAGTTTTCGCGGCCTCGGCTGGAAACACGCTGGTCATCGTCACCGCCGACCATGAAACCGGCGGCATGGCGCTCGTCCCCGGGTCGGACTGCGCCGCACCCAACGGGCCGTTCGATATCTTGGGCGGCGGACAGTTTTGCGTCACGTGGACAACCACCGGCCACACGTCTGCGGACGTTCCGGTAACGGCAAGCGGCCCCTTTTCGCACGTACTTGCCGGGAGCTACGAGAACACGCATATCTTCGAGGCCATGAACAAGGCGTTGACATTGGATGAGGCCGTGTTCCTGCCTCTGATCTTGGGCCATTAGAATACCGGTTTGCGGCGGCCCGACGTTTGGCGCGCGTGTCGTCCAACCGCGCCCCCCTCCAGGCACGGTCTGATGCAACCCCCTGTTCAAGGGGTGAGAGATGCCCATGTCGCGCATCGCGTCCAAAGTAGTTCTGATCACCGGCGCCTCTTCCGGCCTGGGCTTGGCGACCGCCCAACGCTTGCATGCGCTTAGCCACCGGGTGTACGGAGCGAGCCGTTCCAGCGCCCCGGGCGCGACCTACACAACGCTGAGGATGGACGTTGATGACGACGGGGCGGTTCAACGAGGGGTGGACGAGATTCTCTCCCGCGAGGGACGCCTCGATGCCGTCCTCAATAACGCGGGCATCGGCTTCGCCGGATCTATAGAGGACCTGACACTGGCGGAGGCCCGCCAACAACTTGAAACCAACTTCTTCGGCGCTGTGCGAGTGTGCCGGGCGGTCCTGCCGGCCATGCGTCGGCAGGGGGCGGGGCTGATCATCAATGTGGCTTCGATCGGGGCACAGATCGCGCTTCCCTACCAGGGTCATTACACGGCCAGCAAACTGGCCCTGGAGGGGATGAGCCAATCGCTGCGCATGGAAGTTCGCCCATTCGGCATTCGCGTCGTTGTCTTTGCCCCGGGCGACTTCCAAACCGGGTTCACCGAGCACCGGCTGCGCGGACGCCAGACAGCGAAGGAATCGGCCTATGCTTTGAGTTTCTTGCGAACACTGACCGTGGTTGAACGCGACGAGCGGACCGGGCTGAACCCCGAACGCTTCGCGCGGCTGGTGGAGCACATTGTCGCCAGCCGCAATCCCAGACCGCGCTATGTTATCGGTCCAGCCTTTGAGAGACTGGCGCTGGCGCCGAAGGCAGTGTTACCCGCGACCTGGCTGGAGGCTGGGGTGCGTTGGTACTATCGCGCCGGATGAGACCGCCGACCACACCTTGTATTGTCAAGTTCGTTCGGTAATCATCATCGCCGCGCTGCAGTGATCGGCCCGAGTGGGTTGCGCCTGGATTTGCGCTTTCACGGGAATGCTGAACAAGAGCACCAGCGGGGGTCCCTTCGAGAAAGGCCTCTCTCACGGCACCCAGTTCGAGAGCACCGTCAAGCGGATCTCCGGCCGCTTGGGGTCATTGCACTTCGGGCGCACCAGGAAGTTGTGCTTGCCGCCCATCCCCTCCGGCATAGTGAACAGCAACGTGAGAGTTGTGGACTTGCCCGGCCCGAGGACCATCGCACCGATGGTCGGCGTGGGCGGTCAGCACCCCTCGACGACTTCAACCTCCGGCGCCGCCGCGAATTCCAGCGTCCCCCCACCGGTGTTAGTCAGCTTGAACTCGGCGCGCACGCGCTCGCCGTACGGGTGGTTCCCCAGGTCGATCACTTCGCGGTCAACCGATGCTTGCGGCGCGCCGGCGTTGCGAGCGCGGACGGCCAGGAACATTCCCGCGACGGCCACAACCATGAGCCCGATCCCCGCCGTCAGGAAGAACCACGCACGGCCGCCTGAACGCGCGTGATGTTCCATCTCCTTCCCCGCTTCACGCATCACCCCACCTCTTTGCCTTGGCTCACCCGTGGCCGGACTCACCGGCCGATTGCATGATGGGCCGGGATTCTAGACGATGCTAGACTCCAGGCCCAACCAACCCTCCCGGGAGGCTCCATGCTCGCCGAGAATCCAAAGGAGTTCGTCGCTGCACTTCTCCAGCCCTGGCAAGATGCGCTGGCCGATCCACCCAAAGCCCAAGCCGAAGTATTGCAGCGCCTGGTGGAAACGTACGCCCGCACCAAGGAGGGTGCGCAGCGCGGCGCGGCGAACGTTGGCTCGATCGCCGAATTCCGGCGAGCATTTCCCGTCCGCACCTACGATGATTACAGGCCGCTCATCCAACGGGTGATGGCCGGCGAGACGAACCTCTTGCTGGATGAGGAGCCGGTGGGTTGGGCGATCACCCGCGGCACGACCGAAGGCGAATCGAAATTCGTCCCGATGACCCCCACCGATCTGCGCATGCGCATCAGTGCCGGCCGGGCGATGATGAACTACACCTTGAGCACCGGGCGCTTTGATCTGTATCAGGGTGTCAATCTGAATCTCAACTTCCCGTCTGTCGTCGGCACGGTCAAGGTCGGTGAGCGGGACGTGGAATATGGATACTCCTCCGGCATCTACACCAAGTACGTCTCCGCCTTCACCCCGGTTCGATCCGTGCCTGCGCAGGAGGAGATCGATGCGCTCGGCGGCGGCAAGACGCGCCGCGACTGGGATGCCCGCTTCGAACTCGCCTACCAGCGCTGCCAGGGCCAGACCGTGACCCTGGTGGGCGGCGTGGCGCCGACCGCGCAGCTCTTTGGCCGCTACGTCAAACGCGTTCACGGGCGATATCCGAAGAATATGTGGAAGACACAGGTGATGACGTTAGGCAGCGTGCCCGGCATCAACACGTCCTACGAGCCCTCGCTGCGTGCATTGTATGGGCCGGCGGCCATCCGTGAAATCTATGGCGCCACCGAGGGCATGTTCGGTCAGCAGCTCGACGAACATCGCGCCTGGACGCCAAACTACGATCTCTTCCTTTTCGAAGTGCAGACGCCGGGGGGTATGAAGATGCTGCACGAGATGCGTCCGGGCGAGATCGGGAGCCTGGTAGTTTCGACGCCCGTCCTCGCCCGGTACAAGATCGGGGACATGATTCTCGCGTTCCGGCCGCCGTACTTTCGCTGCATCGGCCGCGACCGGTGGTCGACCCCGCTGCGTTACGCGTGGGACGAATTCACCACCTTCAACCTCGGCCGCTTGTGAGGCGGCCGGCGTGCGCCCACTCTATGGGCGCCGCGTAACCCCGCGCAAGAGCACGTAAAGGCCGATCAGAATCAGGGCCACGGCCCAAATCAGGTTGCCCGTCACAAAACCCTGCAGGCCGATGCCCAGAAAGATGATGGCGACGATCAGGCTGCCACCTACCGGTCGGCGGTAGGTGGGTACCAGCAGCCGCACCGCCACCTCGGCCAGGATGAGTACGCCGGCGCCCAGGAAGATAAGTTCCCATACTTCCAGGCCGGGGATGCGGAACAGCAATCCCATGTTGTTGAGCAACAGGGCAATGCCGGCCCAGATAAGGATAAGCGCCCAAATCAGGGATCCGAGAGGATCCCTGCGCCATTTCTCATCCCAGTTCTTCTCTTCGCTGCGCTTTGGGTCCTGCTTCTCGTGAGTCTTCTCCTCTTCCTTTTCCTCCTCTTTCTCCATGCGGGGGCGGGGTTCGGTGGGTGGCTGGGATGACATGGTGGCTGCCTCCTGTCAGGGTGGGCGGCCCGGGCGGGCCGGCCGGACTTAGGCGGACGAGGCGGGTAGAGTCCCGTCTTGGCCGTCGCGCCATGCGACGGGACGGGCCGCTGCCTACGCTTTCATCATAGATCGGCTGGGGCGCCCCCGCAACTCGGGCAGCGCGGCCGATGTCTCATTCGAAATCCTCAAGCAGCTCACGCGCCGCCTTGCGTCCGATCTCCACCGCGTAGTTCGTTCCCCGGTCCCACGGGTAGACCTGGCTCATGCTGGCCAAGTACAAGCCGCGCAGCGGGGTGCGGATCTCGGGCACGTTTTGGGAATGGTCAACGGCCGGCACGGGCTGAGCGTATGGCGTGCGAAACAGCCAGCTGTTGATGATCCACGTCTCTTCGAACTTCGGGTTGACACGCCGCAGCGTCGGCACGAAGCGCTGCAGCAAATCCGCCTTGGTCATCTGGAAGTACTCGTGATCGGGCGGCAAGTAGTCGCCGCAGTAGATGATATGCTGCCCGCCGAAGTGCTCCGGCGAGAGGTAGTTGGTGTGTTCCACCAGCGCCAGGAAGGGGAACCCGGCTTCCTTCACCAGGCTGTGCCAGTAGATGCCGCTTTCGGCCAATTGGTGGCGCAGCGAGAGGATGAGCACCACTGCGCCCATGCTGCGCATCGAGAGCAGCTTGGCCAGATAATGCGCAGGCAGGTCGGCGGCGAGCTTGGAGAAGAGCAGAGGCGAGGTGGTGGCAATCACCGCATCAAACGATTGCATCCGGCCGCCGACCTCCACGAGGTAGCTGCGATCCACTTGCCTGCGGATGCGCTGCACGGGCGTCCCCAAATGAAGACGGGCCCCCTGTCCTTCCACGCGCGCGGCAAGCCTCTCGAGGAATGCCTGGAACCCGCCTTCGAAGGTGCCCAGCCGAGGAGTGCGGCTGTGCAGGCGCGCCCAGAACCAGGCCATGGTCACGCGCGGGTAGTCCTTCTCGCCGAACTTGCCGACGAACAGCGGCCGCCACAGGCGCTCGAACACGCGCGGCCCGAACCAGCGCTTCATCCACGCCTCGGCGGTGTGGCTCTCCAACGGCATCCACCACGGGTTCAGCCGCAGAAAACCGCCCACCAGCAGGTTGCGCAGTCGATCGGGGAACGAAAGCCCGGGGAAGGTCAGCCAGGCCGGGATGCTGTCCATCCCGTAGAACTTGCCGTCGTAGTACACGGCCGTGACCGGCCGCTTGAAGATGACCTTCTCCTGCCACCCCAGTTCGCGGATGAGACCCAGGATCGCCCGATCGGAGGCGAACCAGTGGTGGTAGTACTTCTCCACGCTCCACGACCAGGAGGGATCGCGAAAGCCCGCCGCCAAACCGCCGATGGCCGGCTCGGCCTCGAAGATATCGACGCTGTGGCCGGCACGAGTCAGATCGTAGGCGGCGGCAAGCCCGCCGGCTCCGGCACCGATGACGGCGATTCTCATTCGTTCACTCCAGGCTGCGCAGGATCAAAGATGGCAGGCACAGCCCGCGCGCGGGCCGTGCCGTTCGCGTCGAGTACGTTGTACGCTGAAGTATACCTGAGGGGCGTGACGCGCAGCGCACGTAGCGATCCGTAAGAGGGGCGCCGGCAACGCAGATGTGACCGTCGGCGGGATGGCCCACCCCAAGTCACGCGCTCTGGCCGCACCCACGCCAGCCACGCCGTGAAGGCCGCTACGAGCGCATCCAGCGCATCATGATCGAGCAGGCCGGCCAGTTCGAGCCGCCCGGCCAGCAGATGATGCGCGGTGAGTTCCTCGAGCGCGAGCAGCGGGTCGGTCACCTGCAATCCTTCGCGGTACAGCACGAGCTGACGCTGCACGCGACCCTCGAGCGCGGCCTTGGGGAAGGGCACGTGGCCGAGCAGACCGGCGAACGAGGCGTGCGGGTAAACCTCGAAGGCCCATTGCAGGGGAGGGACCTCCTGAGCGCCAAGGGCGAATCCCGATGCTGACAAACGGCGGTAGGCGGCGAAGCCCTGTCGCATCCGCGCCGGGGCTTTGCTTTGGCTGCGGGGCGTCACGTACAGGTTCAGTCCGCGTCGCCGCAACTCGTATTCGGCCACGCGATGGTTGGCCCAGCGAGCACTCCCATCCGTCAGACCCAATTGACGACGCACCTGCGGCCGGCTCAGCAGACCCGCGTTGAGGCGTGCCGGGGCGTCCACCGCCACGGCGATCTGCGCATGTGTCTCAACCTCATGGAGAAGTTCGTCCAGGGGTCGTGTGCTAAGGTCGAGAAGCTGGAGCTTCTCGTCCAGCAGGGCGAAGTCTACCAGCCGCTTGCCGGCTGTCAAGTCAATTCCAGCGAAAACAGGTCTCTGTTCTAAGGAACTCACGGGTAGCCTCGAATGCGAGTCGGTTGGAATTCACCCGGCGCGGGCGGAGGCGCTTTTCACCTCCGATGGATACCTGACGTTCGATTGCGGGCGAGTATACATCAGGCTTTTGACGCGCAAGGTATTACGCCGCACACACCTTGCCACTTCTGCACCACCTGCATGCAACTTCACAATGTCGCCCGGGTCGGCCGGGTTGTTCGGGTGACGTGGTATTTGGGAAGGGGAATGGCCAGCTCGTCGCGGGGTGGCGGGCACGACTTCTATTCTATGGGCAACGAGATGGCT
>JAPLGX010000143.1 GCA_026389925.1 Chloroflexota bacterium | reverse complement strand
GTTCACCGCGCCCATCTTTGCCGTGCGCGCGCTCACGGTCAAGGACGGCCGCGCCCTGGCCGACTACGACCTGATTGAGATCAACGAGGCATTCGCCGCGCAGGCTCTGGCCGACGGTCGGGCACTCGAAGGCGAAGGCTGGGATTGGGCGCGGGTCAACGTCAACGGCGGCGCCATCGCGCTGGGTCACCCCATTGGCGCGAGCGGGGCGCGCGTGCTGGTGACGCTGCTGTACGCACTGCGCGCCCGCAACAAGCGCCGCGGGTTCGCGTCGCTCTGCCTGGGTGGCGGCGAGGCCGTGGCCTTGGCCGTCGAGCGCCTCTGAGCCCTCGACCGACCGATCAGCCGGCCTTCATTTCCGCGCACATCCAACCCCTGAGCGGAGGAGAGCACCATGGAAATCAAGCACATCGCCGTGATCGGCTCCGGTGCGATGGGCAACGGCATCGCGCAGGTGGCCGCCACCTCGGGCTATCGCGTGACCCTGATGGACGTGGTGCCCGCGCAAATCGAGAAGGCGCGGGCCGCTATCCTCCAGTCCACCACGCGCATGGCCGAGAAGGGCAAGCTCACGCCCGACCAGGCCGCCGCGGCGCAGTCCATCCCCACCACAACGTCGCTGGCCGACACGCGTGAGGCGGACCTGGTCATCGAAGCCGCCAGCGAAAATGTGGAGCTCAAGCTGGGTCTGTACCGCGATCTCGACAGGCTCATGCGGCCGGAGGTGATCCTGGCCTCCAATACCTCGTCCATCTCGCTCACCCGCCTGGGCGGCGTCACGCGCCGCGCCGAGCGTATCCTCGGTATGCACTTTTTCAACCCGGTGCCGGTGATGTCCCTGCTGGAAGTCGTCCGCGGTCTGGCCACTTCCGAGAGCAGCGTGGCCACAGCGGTCGAGGTGGGCCGGCGCATGGGCAAGACCCCGGTGGTGGTCAAGGATTCGCCCGGTTTCGTCTCCAACCGCATCCTGTGCCCGATGATCAATGAGGCCATCTACGCCCTCGAAGAGGGTGTCGCCTCGGCCGAGGACATCGATACGGTGATGAAGCTCGGCATGAATCATCCCATGGGCCCGCTCACGCTGTGTGACTTCGTCGGTCTGGATGTGGTGCTGGCGGTCATGGAGGTGCTGCACCGCGATTTGGGCGATGACAAGTACCGCCCAGCGCCGCTCTTGCGGCGCATGGTGGACGCCGGCTTCCTCGGGAAGAAATCGGGGCGCGGCTTCTACGACCATCGGCCGGTCTAACCACACGGACTGCTGCCTCAGCTGCGTAGAGTAGACTCACGCGCCCTTCCGCCCCGGCAGGCGCCGCGGCCCAGCCTACAAATCCACGCCGCGATGTGGAATAATGGCGCGCAGGTAGATACCCCCTGCCAAGGAGGAGCATGGTGCGATTGCGATTCGTCCTGGGGGTGAGCGCGGTGCTCGCCGCCACACTAGCGTGCGCCTTGCCCGGCCGGCCCTCGCTGCCCGGCATCGACGACGTGGGTACGCGCGTGGCGGCCACCCTCACGGCCCTCGTCCCCGGGGCAACGAGTGAACCGCATGGCCCCACGCCCGAGGCCTCGCCTGTAGGTCCCACCGCGCCGGCGCCCTCCGTCTTGCGCATCGCCTATACCAGCGGAGGCAATGTGTGGGTCCTCACGGCCGGCGGCGTGTCTCTGCAAATCACCGCAGGCGGCGGCGCCGAACGCGTCGTCATCTCGAGCGATGGTCTCAAAGTGGCCTACACCCGGCGGGACACGCCCGAGGCCACGTCCGAACTCAATTCGATCAACGTGGACGGCACGGGCAACGCGCTGCTGCGCTCGACCGCGCAGATCGATGCCTTGCATCCGCTCGGAACCTTCGTCCACAACGACATCAACAACCTGGCCTTCATCGGGGGGACACACCGCCTGGCCTTCAACACGCGCGGCGTGCTCGAGGGTCCCGGCCTGCCCAAGTACGACGACCTGTTTGTCATCGACGCAGACAGCGCGGCCCTGACCACGGTCTTCCCGGCCGGGGCCGGCGGCGATTTTTCCTTCTCCCCCGATGGCACGCGCGTGGCCGTCGTCCGCCCGACGACCGTCGGCCTCGCCAATGCCGATGGCAGCGGGTTGAGCGCCGACGTGGTGACCTACGCCGCGGTGATCACTTACAGCGAGTACCAGTACTACGCCCGGCCCGTGTGGACCGCTGACTCGGCCACGCTCGCCCTGGCCATTCCATCCTCCGACCCCCTGGCCCCGGGCGCCAGCGCCACCGTGTGGCGCGTGCCCGCCGCGGGCGGCCCGGCGGCAAGCCTGGCGACCATCCCCGGCGATTTCTTCTTCACCCAGTTCGATTCCCCCGTGCTCGCCCCGGACCTCTCGCGCGTGGCATTCTTGCGCGAGACCGGAACGCCCAACGTGCGTAATCTGATCATCGCCAACGCCGACGGCAGCGGCGAAACGATCTATGCCACCGGCCAGCTCGGCTGGCTGGGATGGGCGCCGGATGGTATGCACTTCATCTTCTCGGAGGGTGCCGGCAACAATGTCCGCCTGGGCGCGCTCGGCACTCCGCCGGCTGCGCTCGTGACCGGCACGCGACTGCGCTGGCTGAATGGCAGCGACTTCTTGTATCTCTCGGGATCCCCGGGACTGTGGACGCTCAATCGAGGTACGCTCGGCGGCGGCAGCGTGGCTCTGGCCACGCTCGCGGGAGATTACCCCGCCTACGATTTCGACCTGTAGACGCGATCGCTCAGCTCGGAATCAAAAGAGCGGCCTGGCTCACCTGGCGGAAAGGATGCCCATCACGAGCATTTGAGTTTCGCCCGAGGCCGATCGCATCAGCAGGCGGGCCAGGCGATAGATCCGTCGGAAGTACAGGGGCATCTGCTCAATGCCGAGCGCGACAAACCCGAACCGGGCATAGAAGGGGCCGAGTGCGCTGCGGCACGTGAGATAGAGGGGCGCTGGATTTGTGCTCATCAACTCGAGGATGATCGCCCGCGCGATTCCCTGGCGGCGCCGCGCCCCCACCACCGCAATCGAGGCTAATTCGCGCGAACCATCGCTGTGCTGCTTCACTTGCCCGATGCCCACCACCTGGTCCGGGGAATCCACGGCCACCACGAAATCCTGCCAGCGCAGGCTGAGCGGGTTGAGGTGATTGGCGGCGACCAGGGAACGGATGGCGGCCTGGTCGGCGGCCTGCGCGCGACGCAAGTGGATCCCAGGCGGCAGTAAGGGGTGGCCGCTTTCGCTCATCGGCTAGCCCGCCAGCAGCTTCTCCAAGATGTGCGCGGTTTCCTGCGGGTTGGCCTTGCCGCGCGATTTCTTCATCACCTGTCCCACAAACCATTGCAGCAGGGTGGTCTTGCCCGCCCGATACTGCGCCGCTTGCTCAGGGTTTTCCGCAATCGCCTGGCGGCAGAAATCCTCCAGCGCGCCCGCGCCGGAGATCTGCGCCAGCCCTTCGCGTTCGACAATCGCCCGCGGCGGTGTGCCCGAGGCGATGACCTTCTCCAGCAGCGCCTTGCCTGTGGCCAACGT
>JAPLGX010000244.1 GCA_026389925.1 Chloroflexota bacterium | reverse complement strand
ACGCCCACCACCGGCAATCGCGAGGCCAGTTCGAGCGCGAGAGCTCCGCCCATCGACAGCCCGAGCACCACCACCTCCCGCGCCGCATCACGCAGCATCCAGTAGCCGTCCTCGGCCGAGGCCGCCCAATCGCGCCAGGCCGCGCGCTGCATGTCGCGTGGATCGATACTGTGGGCGAAGAGGCGCACACCCAGCACCGTATGGCCTTCGCCCGCCAGGTAGCTCCCCAGGCCGCGCATCTCGTTAGGCGTGCCGGTGAAGCCGTGGATGAGCAGGCAGCCGACGGGCCCGCCTGAGATGAGAAACGGCCGATTGGCCTCGGGGGTCAACAGCGGGTGAATAGATTGGGTTTCCATTTGGTCCCTGTGGGCTAGGGCCACGTCGGCCCAGGCTATCCCGCGATGACCCTCAGTTCGCGCGGGTAGACACTGAGCGATTCCGCTCCCTCGGCGGTGATAAGAACGTCGTCTTCAATCCGCACGCCCCCCACGCCCGCCAGGTAGATCCCCGGCTCAATCGTGAAGGTCATCCCGGGTTCGAGGAGCACGTCGCTGCCCTCGCGGATGAACGGTTCCTCGTGGGCCTCGAGCCCCAACCCGTGGCCGGTCCGGTGGATAAAGCGTTCGCCATAGCCGGCCGCAACAATGACGGCCCGGGCGGCGGAATCCACCTCGCCGGCGGTGGCCCCTGGGCGGGAGGCTTCTCGCCCGGCCTGGTTGGCGCGGCGCACTGTCTCGTAGACCAAACGTAATTCGTCGCTCAGTTCGCCGACGGCCAGGGTGCGGGTCAGGTCCGAGAAATACCCTTGATGCGCGGCTCCCCAATCGACGATCACCAGGTCCCCCGCTTGCAGGCGCCGCTCTCCCGGGAGTGCGTGCGGAAGCGCTGCGTTGGGTCCGCAGGCGACAATGGGCGCAAAGGGCAATTCGCTGTCGGAACCCGCTCGCAGAGTCTGCAGTGTAAGTTCTGCCGCGATCTCGAGTTCGCTCACGCCGGGGCGGATGGCAGGCAGTGTCTGCTCAAAGGCGCGCTCGGCAATGCGCACGGCCTCGCGCATGGCCTGGGCCTCGGCCGGCTCCTTGTACATGCGCACGCGAGCCAGCAGCGGGTCGGCCTCTGCCGTCGTCATCTGCGTCGCGGCTTTCTCCAGCAGGCGCAATTCCAGCACACGCATGCGCCGGTATTCCACGGCCACTTTCAGCGCCCCCACGTTCATCCGTTTGGCCATGGCCAGGAAGGCGCCGCTCCGCGACGTGTCGTCTTCGCCGTAAGGAAACGGAATGAACGGAATGCGGCTGGCTGCTAATTTAGCGGCTTCGAGATCCGGCAACACCAGCGCCGGGAGACCCACTCGGGGGATGAGCGCCACCACCGGGCGCTCCATCAGGTGAAAGGAGAGACCACTCAGGTAGGTGAGGTTGGGGCCGGGGAGCAGTGCGACCAGATTGGCCGCCTCCTTCTCCATTTCCGCCTGCAGGCGCTGCAAACGAGCATCGGCCATCTCATCCTCCGCGGTCCGGCGTGAATTGTTCTCGGCTAATTTACCACGAATGCATTTGCGCGGGGATGCGACTCGGCTCGCCGTGCAGCAAGAAGAGTGGACACACGCTGCGAGCGAGGCTACACTTGGCCCGCGCTCGCGATTCGCGCCGCCTGGCCTCCGGCATCTCCTCGCTGCGAGTCGAGGGAAACCCTCAGGCGCTTTTCGCCGATGGAGGCCGTGCGGCCAGTGAACGCGGTCTGTTGTTCACCTTCAACCATTACAGCCGGCCCGGGTTCAAGGTTTGGTGGATTCCCATTGCGCTGGCCTCGATTGTGCCATGCGAGATGCACTGGGTGATGGCCACCGCCTGGACCTATCCGGACTGGCTGCGCAGCCACACGCTGACGCCGTTGAGCACCTGGCTCTTTCATCGACTCGCGCGCGTGTACGGATTCACCCCGATGCCGCCCATGCCGCCGCGCCCGTGGGAACTTGCGGCGCGCGCAAATGCCGTGCGCGAGGTCCTGCGCTGGACGCGCGCACAAGTGCGGCCCGTCATCGGCCTTGCGCCCGAGGGCATGGATCCGCCGCCCGGCAAGATGATGATGCCTCCGGCCGGCGTCGGCCGCTTCATCGACAGACTGGCCCGCCTCGGGCTGGCCATCGTGCCGGTCGGCGCATTCGAAGAGGGCGAGGCGCTATGCCTTAACTTCGGAGAGCCCTACTCGCTTGACGCGCAATCGGACGAGCGTCACACGCGCGACGGCGAGGTAGGGCAAATCGTGATGCAGCATATCGCTGAGCGCCTGCCGCCCCATCTGCGGAGTTTCGCCCAAACGCGAACCTGACCCCCGATCTCTTTTCAGTTGCTGGAGAACCGTTGGGGCACGGGGACGCCGTGCCCACCTCGTATCCGCTGCCACTGCATGGGGCACGCCATGGCGTGCCCGACATGAAGGACTCGCGCTGGGCGGCCTCGACTTACTGCGAAGAGTGCGGCCGGACGCGCACGAGAACCAGCGTGCTGAGCAGGAACAGCACCGCGTAGCAGGCAAAAATGGCGAAGTAGCCCAACCCGGGTTTGTACATATTCAACAGGTCCGCCACGAACCCTCCGATTCCCGCTCCAACGATGCCCGCCCCGGCTCCAGCAAGATTGGAGACGCCCAGGTAACGCCCGGCCTCCTGAGGCGGGACCAAGTCGGTCCCCAGGGCCCAGTTGGCGGTCATGAACAGGCCCGTCCCCAAGCCGATGATCGTCCCGGCGACGTAGATCATCGGCAGGCTCGGCAACCAGATGGTACTGAGCAGCAGGAACCCGCCGGCTGCAGACGCGATGCCGCTCAATCCGCATAGCAGCTTGCGCCCGATGCGGTCCGCCAGCCAGCCGCTGGCCAAAGCAGCGACCAGGATGAAGACACCAATGACCGAGGTCAGCGTGCCGGTCAAGCCGGAGGCCGCCTTGTCCGTCAGCTTGAAGGCATACATCAAGAAGAAGAAGATGGAGCCCTGGAGCGAGGTGGCCGCAGCCAGGAACATCAGCCGGTTGACGATCCACCAGGTGAAAGAGGATCGGCGGCGTGCATCGCCGCCCAGGGTGGCCAGCGCACCCGCCCACACCCCGACCACCACGGCGACGATCATGGCCACTCCGCCGCCCACGCCGATCACGACAGCGGCGGGAAGAGTGGTCGGATAGATAGCCGACGGATATGCCGACAAGTCCCATGCGGTGGGTTGGCCCGTGACGGCCGAGGTAATCAGACCCGTCACTCCGCCGAGCAGCCCGCCGCCCAGCAAGCCAGCGATCCCGCCGACGACGATGCCGGCCAGCATGCCCAGGACGCGCAGCATCGGCGGCCAGAAGGGAGTGGACGGTTTCTCGGCCAGCGGCGTTTCTTTCACGGAAACAACGGTGATGATTGCCACGACGAGCAGCGACGCGCCGGTGGCGAAGATCGCCCAATCCAGGTGGCCGGCTTCGACCAGCCTGGCGATGGTGATACCGACCAGGATGATCGGCAGCAATTCCATGACAGACTTGATTGCCGAGGCGCGCCCGCGCTGGTCCTCTGGCACCAGATCTGGAATGAGCCCTTGCAGCGGACCGTGGGAGATGTTGGAGGTAAATTGGATCAGGAGAACTGCTATCAAAAGCGAGCCATAGTTCCAAGACAGAGCGATGGCCGCCAGGAAAAGCAGGTCACCCAATGCCCCGGCCAGGATGTAGGGCCGTCTCCGTCCAAAACGAGAGGTGGAACGATCGCTCATTAGCCCGGCCGCCGGCTGCACCAGCATGGCGATGACCAGCCCGGCAGCGCGCATCAGTCCCAGCCGGGTGTTGATCTGCGCGGCGGGCGTGAAGAGCTGGACCAGGTATGGCATGAAGATCGAGCCGAGAGCGGTATTGCGGATATTGAGTCCCAGCCAAAAGAGATTAATGGAGAGGTGGTTGTACCAGCGCAGAGGCTTCACGGCGTCATCCTTTCGCGCGGCTGCGTGCGGCCGGATCGTGCGGTCACGCAGGCCAGACGATGCCTTTCGGGACTCCACGTAGTTTAGATGAGAACGCCCTGGGTTTCAACTCGGCCGCAAGCCTCTGGACGATGCGTGAGCTGTGGAAGCAGACCGTCTGGCACCGGACGGTTAAAGACGCGTGGGGCGGCACATGCCGCCCCACGCGTCGCTCTTTGACTTCCCGGCCAATATGGATTACTCGCGCTCCGTCAGCCAGTCGGGCTCCTCGGGCATCGCTCCGCGGTTGGCTTCTCGCCAATCGCGGATGGCTGCATGCAACGCGCGCAGCGCCGAGGCCATGGTCTTGCCCGCATCGCGCAATTCCTTGCCCGCACCCCTGACGGTCCCCCAGGCCTCCTTGATATCGGTCACCTCGCCTTGGTCATCGAAACCAGCATGTGAAGCCAAGATGGTCGCGCCCTGGTCGTGCTTGGCCTGTGCGGAATCCATTGAGGCACGGAAGGAGGCCAGAGCCGCCTCCAAAGCGGAGGCATCGCGGCCGCGCTCCTTGGCCTGGTCGATCAGGTTCTCGAGGCGGTCGGCTCCGGTGCGCGCCTTGTCGATCGCCCCCTGCCTGCGCGCCTCAACACCCTGCAGGCGCTGGTAAGCCAGCTTGAGCGCGTCGCCGCGCAGGCCGGCTTCCTCCGCCGGCGGGGGTGGATCCGCGACAATCGGCGCGGCGTATGCCGGCTGGACGCCCAGCGGCGCGAAGACTCCAACCACGGCGGTCGCGGCCAGCGCGCCGCTCACAAGCCACGACGTCGTGCGACCCCACTTGTTGCGAGTGAACATTCGCTCTCCTTTGCCCGGCCGCGCTGAAGTCGATCGTCGAGCGGCCCGAGTCAAGCTCAACATAGTCCGCCCTCGATTCCCCGGGGTTGCGGGGAGGTAAAGAGAATGTAAAACTCGCGCCAGGCCGACTCCGGGCTCGGAATGGCCGCGTAGTGCGGTCCGGGTCCCGGTTGCGGTGCCCCGGGGCGGGCCTACAATTGAGCCTGCGGCCGGGATATCCCACAATCGCCACCACCCACACGAGGGTGGTGACAACGGCGACGGGATGGCCCTCCCCCGCACATCCGCCGAGCGCCGGCGCGCGCCGCCGGAGCACCGTCCCACTCGGGAAAGGGAGCCGTCCATGAAGACACCCGCCGACTACCTCGCCAGCCTGGCCCAGATGAAGCACAACGTGTGGATGCATGGCCGCAAGATCGAACGCCCCTGGGAGTATCCGCAAATCGCGCCCGGAGTCAACATTGTCTGCCTGACTTACCAGTGGCCGCACGAGGCCGAACACCAGGCGCTGGCCACCGCCACCTCCCACCTCACCGGCAAAACGATCAATCGCTTCACCCATATCCATCAAAGTACCGACGACCTGCAAAAGAAAGTCGAGATGACGCGCCTGTATTGCCGCGAGACGGGCTGCATCCAACGCTGCATGGGGGTGGATGCCCTCAACGCGCTCTCGATCATCTGCCATCACGCCGACGGCATGTTCGGCACAAGCTACTATCCCCGGCTGTTGGATTTCATCCGCTACTTCCAGGAGCAGGACCTGGTGGGCAGCGTGGCCATGACCGACGTCAAGGGCGACCGCTCGTTGCGCCCGCACCAGCAGGCGGACCCCGACCTGTACCTGCACGTGGTTGAGCGCCGCGCCGACGGCATCGTAGTGCGCGGCGCCAAAGCCCACAACACGCTGGCCCCTTATGCGCACGAGCTGATCGTGCTGCCCACCCGCGACATGCGTGCTGAAGACGCAGACTACGCGGTGGCGTTCGCCATCCCGGCCGATGCGCCGGGAATCACCATGATCGCGCGCGGCGCCGCGCCGAGTGTGAAGCGCGAGATGACGGCGCCTGTCTCGTCGCGCTTCGCGAGCGTCGAGTCGTTGACCCTTTTCGAGGACGTGTTCGTTCCGTGGGAGCGGGTGTTCATGTGCGGCGAGTGGCAGCTGGCCGGGTACCTCGCCGAGACCTTCGCCACCTATCACCGCCATTCGTATTGCGGCTGCAAGCCCGCCATCTCCGATCTCTTGCTGGGCGCGGCGGCGCTGGTGGCCGAGTACAACGGGATCCCCACAGCGCACCACGTGCGCGCGAAGCTCACCGACTTCATCATCACGGCCGAACTGGTGCATGCCTGCGGGCTGGCGGCCTCGCTCAAGGGCGGCCCCCAGCCGTGCGGCACCTACTTGCCAGACCTGGTGTACGCAAACGTCGGCAAGTTCTACGCGGGCACGAACATCCACCACGAAATCGAGGTTCTGCAGGATTTGGCCGGTGGGCTGGTGGTGACCATGCCTTCCGAAGAGGACTGGCGCAGCGAGGAGATCGGCCAGCGGTTGAGGAAGTATCTGGCCGGGCCGGCCAACGTAGCGGTCGAAGACCGCGTGCGCTGCTTCCGCCTGATTGAAGACCTGACCGCCTCCAAGTACGCCGGGCTGCTCATGGTCGCCAGCGTGCACGGCGGCGGCTCGCCCGAGGCCGAGCGCATGGCCATTCTGCGTTCGTACGACCTGGAGAGCCGCAAGCAGATGGCCAAGCGCGCAGCGGGGATCAAGGTCTAGGCCGCGGTCTTGGCGCGGGCTGGTGGACAGAGTCAAACCCAACTGACACCATGATCGCCTTATGGCTCATTCCGTTGTTGCTCATCGTGGGCCTGTTGGCGCTGGCGGAGGGCATCTCCTACCGGCTGACGAGCCGGCGCGCGCCCAACGAGAGGCGCAGCCCGGCCGAATTCGGGCTGACGTTTGAGGAGATCGGCTTTCCGGCGCGCGATGGGGTGGGTTTGCGCGGATGGTGGATTCCTGCCCCGGGGTCGGCGCGTACGGTCATCTTCCTGCATGGGCAGGGCGGGAGCATGGATCCCGACGTGCAGTACGCCCCGGCGCTGCATGCGGCGGGTTTCAACGTGCTGATGTTCGACTTCCGGGCGCACGGGCGCAGCCAGGGCGATTTCGTCTCGGTGGGTTATCTCGAGCGCCAGGACGTGCTGGGTGCGCTCGACTGGCTTGCGCAGCGCGGGCAAGACCGCGTGGGTCTCTTAGGATTCTCAATGGGCGGAGCGGTGGCGATGCTCACGGCGCCCATCGCGCCGCAAGTGCGCGCGATCGTGAGCGATGGCGGCATCGCACGCTTGACCTCAGCCATCGTGGGCCGGCTGGCCGAGGCCCGCGTGCCGCGCTGGGGTGCGCGGCCCATTGCGTGGTTGGCGGTACTGTTCACCTCGCAACGATTGGGCGTGAACCTGTTCGCCTACGAACCGATGCGCTGGGTGGGCAAAGTCGCACCGCGGCCGGTATTCTTCATCCACGGCGGGCGCGATCCATATCTCGCGCCGGGCGAATTCGAGACGCTGGTGGCGGCGGCACGCGAACCGAAGCGGGTGTGGCGCGTGGCCGAGGCGCCGCACCGCGAGGTGGATCTCACCGCGCCCGAGGAGTATCGCCGGCGAATCGTCTCGTTCTTTGAGCAGTGGGTGTGACCGGCGCGCATGGGAAGACCGCGTGGAGTGCGCACGCCGGAAGCCATGTGCCATGCCCGCGATGTGCCCCGGTTGCGGCGGATTGGCTGAGCGCGTGAGGCAGGGGCGCGTGTGGCGGGAATGAAGAAGCGCCAGGAATGCGGCAGCCCGCTTCCGGGTGGAGGAAAAGAGAACGGCCCAGCATTTCTGCCGGGCCGCGATGAGAGCAAGATCCCTTTGGCGATGACCTACTTTCCCGGGCCGTTGCCAGCCAAGTATCATCAGCGCAGACGGGCTTAACTTCCGGGTTCGGGAAGGGACCGGGTGTACCCCCGCCGCTTGAATCACCAAAGAGATCGATGAACCGAACAGGGTAATGGTCTGCACGACCACGAAGAATTCCAAGTTCTCCGCACCACGAAAGCCCTCGGCCATTAGTACGCCTTCGCTCGGCCATTGCTGACCTTACACGTGGCGCCTATCAAGCAGGTGGTCTACCTGCGGCCTTACTCCCTTAAAGGGATGAGGGACTTAATCTTGGGGCAAGTTTCCCACTTAGATGCATTCAGCGGTTATCTCTGCCAGACGTAGCTACCCAGCGATGCCGTTGGCACGACAACTGGCACACCAGAGGTCTGTCCACCCCGGTCCTCTCGTACTAGGGGCAGATCCTCGCAAATCCCTTACGCCCACAGCGGATAGAGACCGACCTGTCTCACGACGGTCTGAACCCAGCTCGCGTATCGCTTTAACGGGCGAACAGCCCGACCCTT
>JAPLGX010000237.1 GCA_026389925.1 Chloroflexota bacterium | reverse complement strand
AGAGGACCACGCCCTCACGAAACCCACGGCACCCCCGGTCGATGCACGAATCCGCAGATCGCTCGCGTCAGGGCTCCTCCCAAAGGAGGGCCGCCATGCTTGACCGAATTCTCATCCCTCTGGATGGCTCCTCGCTGGCGGAGTGCGTCCTGCCTCATGGCCTCACGCTGGCCAAAGCCATAGGGGCCAAAGTGACCCTGCTGCAGGTCGTGGAGCAGAGCATCACCGGAGGCCGGACACGTTCTGTCGATCCGATGGAGTGGCACTTCAGCAAGGCAGAAGCGGAAGCTTACCTGGCGGAGGTGGCCGAACGGTTGCGGGCCGCGGGCTTGCCAACCGAGCAGGTTCTCCTCGAGGGCGACGCCGCCGTGCGCGTGATCGATCATGCGCAAACTCATCAGGTCGATCTGATCGTGCTCAGCTCGCATGGCCGCAGTGGGCTCAGCGGCTGGAACGTGAGCAGCGTTGTGCAGAAGATCTTGTGGCGGGCCCACCTGTCGATTCTGCTCATCCCGGCCTATCAGCCTGCGAGCGCGGAGCTCTCGGGGTTACGCTATCAGCGAATTCTGGCACCCCTGGATGGCTCGCAGCGCGCGGAATGCGTCCTGGCGCTTGCCACAGCCCTGGCCGTTCAGCATGGCTCCCAACTTGTCCTTCTACATATTGCCCGACGGCCGGAACTGCCGCGCCGCGCGCCGCCCTCCACAGCAGACCTGGCGCTCGCCGATCAGCTCACCGAACGCAACCGACTCGAAGCTGGGCTGTACCTGGAAGAACTCCAGTCCCGACTCCCGCTCCCGGTGGAGAGGCGAGTGGTGGTCAGCGACAACGTCGCTGCGACGATCCACGCGTTCGCTGTGCAGGAGAAGGTCGACCTTGTCGTGCTGAGCGCCCACGGCTATTCGGGTGGATCCCGCTGGCCCTACGGCAGCCTGGCGAGCAGCTTTGTTACTTACGGCGCCACGCCTGTTCTCATCGTTCAGGACCTCCCCCCCAACGAGATCGAGGCCACGGCGGCAGAGCGGGCGGCACGCGAGAACTCGAAACACTGATGCCTGCTCTGGAATCGGGCCGAATGGACCCGGCCACTGGAACGGTCATCCCAGACAACCCCGCCGATCCCGCCCTTGGCTCGGAGGAGGCCGCACGTCGAGTGGCCGCGGGTCACGCCGCCGCGAGACGCGCCGGCCCTCCGGGATTCCTTCGCCGTCTCGACGAGCTTGAGGTGGTCCTCCGCAAGGCTCACGCTCACGTTGCGAGCTCGACGGATCCCAGACTCGGGCTATCGTACGCGGGAGAGTGGCTGCTCGACAATTTCTACACGGTGAACCAGGCCGTGCGCCAGGTGCGGCAGGGTTTGCCCCCGGGGTTCTACCGCGAGCTCCCCAAGCTCGATGCATCCGCCGAGCACAATCTGCCTCGCATCTACGCTCTGGCGCGTGAGCTGACCTCGAGCAGCGAGTTCTATCTCGACCCCGACCGCATGCGTCGCTTCGTCGTCGCCTACCAGACCGTGACCCCGCTGACGATGGGTGAACTCTGGGGGCTTCCGACCATGCTGCGGTTGGCGACGCTTGAGCGGTTGGCGCGGGCAGCGATCGCTCTTGTCGATCACGCCCAGGGCGGTGCGTCTCCGTCGGCGGCGGAGCGGCTCACGCCGGTCGAGGCGGAGCCGTCCGTCGTTGCCAACAGCATCCTCAGCCTGCGCGCGCTCGACGTCGAAGATTGGCCGATGTTCTTCGAGAGCGTGAGCCGTGTCGAGGCCATCCTGCGCCGCGAGCCGGCCCGCGTCTATGCCCACATGGACTTCGAGACGCGGGATCGGTACCGCAAGGTCGTCGAGCACTTGGCACGGGCCACGGGCCATTCCGAAGAATCGGTCGCCCAACTGGCTATCGATCTTGCGGTCGAGCAGGGCGGAAGGCCAGTCGAAGACGGCGACACGGCCGCCTCCTGGACATCCAAGATGCCGTCGCGGCTCCGCCACGACTCTCAGCGGCCGCGTCGGTCTGCCGACCCTCCGCCGCGCGCACCCGGCGGCTCGAAGGCAGAAGGGGGCGAGCCGCTTTCCGATCGGAGCCAGCACGTTGGTTTCTTTCTTCTCGACCGCGGTCGCGCGCTGCTCGAGAGCCGCCTGGGCTATTCTCCCTCCGTGCGGACCAGGTTGCGCCGCAGGCTGAAGGCGCGCACTCTGGCGGCCTACCTGGGAGGCATCGGGCTGCTCACGCTTCTGATCCTGATCGGCGTGGGGTGGCTCAGCGCGGCCTGGGGTGGGTCGCCCTTCCAGGTGGTCGTCGCCGCGCTGCTCAGCCTGGTTCCTGCGGCGACCTTCGCCGTGAGTCTGGTCGATTCCCTCATCCCCCGCCTGGTTGCCCCTCGCCTGTTGCCCAAAATGGATTTCAAGGAGGGCATCCCGCGAGAGTTCAGCGCCCTGGTGGCGATACCGGCCCTGATCACCCGGCCCGGGGAAGTCCACTCGCTGATGCGTCAACTCGAACAGCACTATCTCGGGACGCTGGATGCGAACCTGCATTTTGCGCTCCTGACGGATTTTGGTGATGCCCCGCAGGAACATATGCCCGGAGATGAGTTGTTGCTGGCCGAGGCCCGCGAGGGAATCCATGCCCTCAACCTCAGGTACAGACGTGGGAGAAGGGAGTGTTTCCACCTTTTCCACCGGTCCCGGGCGTGGAACCCGCAGGAGGGCGTGTGGATGGGTTGGGAGCGCAAGCGGGGCAAGCTGGTCGAGCTCAGCGAACTGCTGAGTGGCGGCAAGAGGTCGAGGCACATTCAGACACTGGTCGGCCAATCGTTGCCACGCGTCCGCTACGTGATCACTCTCGATGCGGATTCGGCCCTCACGCGCGGAGGTGCACGGCGCCTGGTGGCGACGCTGGCCCACCCGCTCAACCAGGCGGAGTTTGACCCGCGGAGCGGTGCGCTGCGGGGTGGATACACCGTGCTGCAACCTCGGGTGCGGGTTAAGCCCACCAGCGTGCGCAAATCGATCCTGACCCGCATTTTTGCCGGCGACGCGGGATTGGATCTCTACACTCAAGCGGTCTCCGATGCCTATCAGGATCTCTTCGGCGAGGGCATTTTCGTCGGGAAGGGAATCATGGACGTGGCGGCCTTTCGGCGCAGCCTGGCGGGCCGCGTCCCGGAGAACGCCTTGCTCAGCCACGACCTCTTTGAAGGAATCGTCGGGCGCGCGGGGCTGGTCTCCGACGTGGTCGTCCTGGAGGACTTCCCCGACCAGTATCTGGCTTACGAGCAGCGCTTGCACCGCTGGATGCGGGGCGACTGGCAGTTGCTGCCCTGGCTGTTCTCCCACGTTCCGGTCGAAGGCGGCGGCAAGATCCTCAATGATTTTCCGGCGCTCGATCGCTGGAAGATCCTCGATAATCTCCGGCGAAGCCTGCTTGCGCCTAGCATGCTGGCGCTGCTCGCGGTGGGCTGGACCTGGCTGCCCGGCCCGGCCCTGGCCTGGACGGGGCTGGCCATCCTTGCACCCGGGGCCTCCCTGCTGGCCGGGTTTGCACAGGGGATTCGATTGCGGAATCCGGTTCCGTTCTCCGTGCAGGTTTGGCGTCCGCCGTGGGCCGACCTGGCCCGCTGGTTCTTTGCTCTGGTCTTTCTTCCCTTTGAGGCACTGCTCGCTCTCGACGCCATCGGGACCACGCTCGTTCGCCTCGCCTTCACGCGCCGGCGGCTGCTCGAGTGGACGCCGGCTGCGCATATTGCCCGTTCGCTTGGCCGGCGGGCGGGATCGGCCCTCACCTGGAGGCGCATGGCGCTTGCGCCGGCCCTGGCGCTCGCGCTTGTGCTGCTCACCGTGTGGGTGAAGCCTTCCTCCCTGGCGTTGGCCTCACCTTTCGCACTGGCGTGGTTGGCGTCCCCGCAGATCGCGCTGCTGATCAGCCGTCGCATGCGCCCGATCCAGCCGCTGCTCACGCCAATGCAGCGCGGCGAGCTTGGCAGCATCGCGCGACGCACCTGGCTCTTCTATGAGTGGTTCGTCGGCCCCGAGGATCATTGGCTGCCGCCAGACCACTTCCAGGAATCGCCCGGAGGCCAGGTCGCTCATCGCACCTCTCCGACGAACATCGGGTTTCTGCTCCTTTCCAGTCTGGCGGCCAGCGACATGGGGTATGTCGGCCTCATGGGACTGGAACTGAGGCTCGGCTCGACTTTCGACTCGCTTGAGGTGCTTGATCGTCATCGCGGCCACTATTTCAATTGGTACGATACCCGCACGCTGGCGCCGCTCGCGCCGCGTTACGTCTCAACGGTTGATAGCGGCAACCTGGCCGCTTCCCTGATGACGGTCTCGCGGGCCTGTGAAGCCATGCCCGAGGCGCGCGTCTTCCCGTGGCAGCGCTGGCAGGGGCTGCTCGACACCCTGGCCGTCCTGGGCGAAGGATTACCCGAGGCGGGGCCGGCGGCTGCGGCTGTGCGAGGAGAGCTGGCGGAGATAACGCGGCGGACGCTGGCTGTCGAGGCCGAGCCTGATCGTTGGGGCGATCTCCTGGCAGCTCTTTCGGGCCAGGAGCTCTCAAAGTTGGATCAGCTGCTCATGCAGATGATCGAGGTCAGCCCGCACGCACTCACGCCGCAGGCGCTGCACGGCCTGCGGCTGAGTTCCGAACGGGTTCGCCATCACCTGATGAGCATGCGGCGCGAACTCGATCTCCTTCTCCCATGGGCCGATCTCGTCGCTCATCCGCCGGTGTTGTTCAGCGGGCCGGGGAGCGACCTGGTCATGCAGGGCGCATGGCGGGCCATGCGCGAGGCCTTTCCCACATCCCCGCGTCTGCGCGAGGTGCCCGAGATCTGCCGGTTGGGTGAGGCCCGGGTGCAGTCGCTTCGTTCCTTGATCGGGGACCACGCCCTTGACCCGCGAGAAGGGCAGGAGGGGGTCCGCCGCATCCGCGAGGCCGCGGAATGGTGTGAGCGTTCGGCCTCTGCGCTGCAGGGGTCGCGCCTCGCCGCAGAGGCCCTGATGCTCGGCTACCGGAAGCTGAGCGCGCGAGCCGAGGCTATCGTTCAAGCGATGGACTTCAGTTTCCTGTTCGACAGGCGGCGGCAGGTATTCCACATTGGGTACAACCAGGCCGCCGGGAAGCTGGATGACAACCATTACGACCTGCTGGCTTCGGAGGCGCGCCTGGCGAGCCTGGTGGCCATCGCCAAGCGCGACGTGCCGATGAGTCACTGGCTTCACCTGGGGCGTCCGATGACCCGAGCGGGTAACTCGCTCGTGCTCCTGTCGTGGAGCGGGACGATTTTCGAATACCTGATGCCGCTGCTGCTTGAGCGCAGCTATCCCGGGACCCTTCTCGAGCAAAGCGCTCGCGCGGCCGTGAGGCTGCAGATTGAATACGCCCGCAGCACGAACACGCCCTGGGGAATTTCCGAATCGGGCTACTACGCATTTGATGCCGGATCCAGCTACCAGTACCGGGCCTTTGGGGTTCCGGGACTCGGGCTCAAGCGCGGGCTGGACGAAGACCGGGTCATCGCGCCCTACGCCTCGTTGATGGCGGTCTCTCTCGCTCCCAAGGAGGTGTTCACCAACATCCGTCATCTCCGTCGAATGGGAATGCTGGGGGAATTCGGGTTCTTCGAGGCGATCGACTTCACGCCTTCCCGCCTTCCGCTTGGGCAGACCCAGGCCCGGGTCCAATCCTACATGTCCCATCACCTTGGCATGGCGCTGGTAGCTCTCGCCAATGCCATGCACGACGAGATCATGGTGCAGCGGTTCCACTCGGACCCTCGCATCCAGAGCGTCGAACTGCTCTTGCAGGAGCAGTTGCCCGTGCGCGCCCCGATCGAAGTGGCGGAGGGCCGGGTCGCGACGCCGGCCCGGGCCATACACCGAAAAGTCAGTCTGACCCCCTGGCGTGTCGCCGCGCGTGCGCCGACGCCCCAGGTCCACCTCCTTTCCAATGGCCGCTACGCGGTTGTCATCACGGCAGCTGGCTCGGGCTACAGCGATTGGCGAGGCCTGGCGCTCACCAGGTGGCGTGCCGACCCGACCCTGGATGATTGGGGGACCTGGGTTTACATCAAAGACCGCGAGACCGGGAACCTGTGGTCGGCCGGCTTCCAGCCCACGACCACTGACGCCACCCGCCAGGGCGTCCTCTTCTTCCCATACAAAGCCGAGTTCCACCGCGAGCAGGATGGTCTCACGCTCAAGATGGAGGTGGCGGTTGTCGCCGACGAGGATGTGGAGGTCCGCCATCTGATCCTCACCAACAACAGCGACCTCACACGGCGGCTGAC
>JAPLGX010000027.1 GCA_026389925.1 Chloroflexota bacterium | reverse complement strand
CCAACACGCGCACGGGAATGCCCTTGTATTCCGCTGCCCGTACGATCAACTGGGCCTCGGTGATGTGGTGTTTGAGGAGCGGCGAAAGTCCCTTGGCGGCCGGCGCCTCTGCCTCGATGGCGGGCGGCAGGCCGGCAGGTTGCGCCGGCTCAGGCGCTGGGAGAGAGGCCGGTGCCTCGGGCTCCGCTTCGGGCTCGGCCGGAGCGTGCTTGGGTTTCAATTCTGCGGCGATCTTCTTGACGATGGGGCCCAGGCTGAGGTTGATGAGCGGCAAGTTGGCGTTGCGCTGGCAAAGCAGCACCAGGTAGCCTGGCCGCAAGGTGCGCACGAGCAGGCGCAGGTCTTGGAAGGTCAGGTCGAGTTCGGTTGACTTGCGTTTCGAGCGATCGAGTGCCCCAAGCGATCGCGCCAAGTGGCCAGCCATCTCGCGCAGCTTGCCTTCGTCCACCGAGGCCGGCATGGCGGCCGCCAGGACTTCCCCCTCTGTTGAAACGAGCAGCGACCCTTGGACGCCGACGGCCCTGTTCGCTTCTTTCAATTGCTCGTCGAGGGGCATGACGGATCCTCTTGGAGAAGATGGGCCGTCGCTAGCTGTCGAGCGTGATGGCCTTGGAGGCTGGAGGATGGTCTCGCGCGTGCTGCAAGGCGGCACCGGACAAGGCGAGGAAAAACTCCCTCACGCCGCGGCCGTCGACGCAACTCGTCTCGAAATACGGGGTGTGCCAGGCGTGGGCCAGGGTCTCGGCCTCCTCGCGCGAGACGACGCGCGCCAGATCCGCCTTGTTGCCGAGCAGGATCACCGGAATATCTCCGAGCTGCTCGCGGACCTCGCGCCACCACAAGGCCAGTTGATAGAACGAGGTGCGGTTGTGCAGGTCGAAAACCAGGGCTACGGCGGAGCTGCCTCGATACATCACCGGGCGCACAGGTGCAAAGCGCCCCTGGCCCGCGATGTCCCACACGATCAGACGCAGGTTCTCGCCCTCCACCGCAATCGAATAGATGTGGAAATCGACGCCGATCGTCATGTCGCGCGCCGGCTCAAAGACGCCCGTGGCGTAGTAGCGCATGAGCGAGGTCTTGCCCACGCTGGCTTCGCCGCCCAGGATCACTTTAAGCGAAATGGCCGGGTGCCGCACGGCGGGGGTGGAATGCTCGACGAGCGATTGCAGCTGGCCGTTGTCTGGAAAACGCTCCAGCCAGTCGTCGACGCGGCGGCGGACGTCCTCGGCGATCTCCTCGGTTTCGGGCCGGACGGCAACCACTCGCGCCTGCGGATAGTGCTCTCGCACACGGTAGGTCAGGAAATCGAGTTGCAGGGGGCTGAGCCCGCCGTCGATTGCGACAAGATCGACGGGTGGGGCGATCCAGGGTTGGGAGAGATCGCTGTCTGTAGCGGCCGCGTGTACGTCGAAGGGCAGGTCGTGGTGATTGGCGGAATCGAGCCAGCCGGCGAGGCTCTGGCCGTCAGTGATGAGGAGCACCTGTTTGCGTGATTCGGACATATCTATCCGATACATGCCGTGGCGGGATGTGCCGCAGGGCGAACCCGTCAGCCGGGGAAGACACCCCGGCATGATCTCTGCCCGACATCCAGCCCGCGATGCCGCGCATACGCTATCCCCTCATCGTTCCGTGTGGCCGGCCCTGAGAACAGGGTCCCGGCTCGCGGCGGGCGCACCCAGTGCGCGCGCTACTCGCCGGCGGGTGCCGTCAGGTCCTGGATCGGTGTCTGATACCAGCGCACGGATTCGCCCACGCGGGCGCGCATTTGCCAGCGCATGCTCTTGGGCGCGCCTTCGATCGACTTGCGCAGCCGGCCGATTCGATCCCGCAGCTTGTCGCGGTCGGGCAGGTCCTTCCAGAAGGGGAGAACCTGCGTCAGCATGTCAAGGTTGGTGGTCGCGGTGCGGAACCAGCCCCAGTCCTCGGCGCATACATCGGTCACAGCGGAGGCGTCGAGGGTCTCGGGCTGAGAACCTACCCCCAAATCGTGTTCGGCGAGCAAGGCGCCGACTTCGCGCAAGACCATCTCGCTGGCGTCGACTACCTGCAGTGACGACAGGAGCAGATGGGTGGGGGGCAGGGTCACCGCCTCGCGCGATAAGACTTCCAGGAATTCCACGCGATGGAAGACTTCGTAGGCATTGAGAAATACGTGCAGGACGAGATCGCTCTTGGCCTTGTGAATAATGAAATGGCGAATGCCGCGCATCTCAAACAGGCGCATACGGGGTTCGTAACCGAGGTGGGCCAACAGGGCCACCAGTGGCTCGCCCTGCTCCTGACGGCCGACCAGTTCGATGACGGGCAGGGTGGGCAGCACCATCCAGTCGCGGCTCTTCGGGCAGTGCATATGGACGCCCACCGAACCGGTGACGCGGATTTCGATGCCCTTCTCCTTGGCGGCTTCGACGACCCGTTGAGCCTCCTGCATCATCGACATGAGGAGCGCGCTGTCGGCGGATATCGCCGCTTCTTCCTCGACCGGTTCGGGAGCCGGGCGGACCGGTGGAGGTGGCGCCACCGGAGTCGGCGCCGCAACCGGTGTCGGTGGGGCGGCTACAGCCGCGACTGCAACAGCGGGTTCCGCGCTGGGGGTGGAGGCCGCCGCCGACTTGACGACCGCTGGAGGCTTTGGGGTGGGCGCCGCCTTGCCCTTCAGCTCCGCGGTGATTCTCTTAAGGGCCGGCGTGATCGAGAGATTGAGCAGCGGCAGGTTGACGGCGCGCGCGCACAGCAGGCTGAGATGGCCCAGGCGCAGATTCTTGATGATCAGGCGCTGCTGCTGGAATGTAAGATCGAGTTCATGGACGCGCCGGCGTGAGGCCTCGAGCGCGGCGATCGATCGGGCGGTGTTGCGGGCGAGCGTGGCCAGCGCGGCCTCGCCGAACTCCCCCGGCATAGCCGCGGCCAGCACCTCTCCCTCCGCCGAAAACAGGAGGCTGCCGCGGACACCCGGCGCGCTGTTCACCTCGCGGAGCAAGTCGCTGAGCGGCATCCTGCCTCCTTGGCCTGCCTGATCCAACTAGCTCAATGCGGCACGGGCCGCGGTGAGGACAATGGCCGGGGAAGCCTGCGGGTCGAGCATCAATCCGATGAAGCGTTCACCCTGGCGGATGACCACCATGCGCTGGTTCGGCTGGCTGACGACGCCTTGTTCGAATGGTCCGACCGGAATGCTTTCCGAGATTTGCTCGGCCAGGGCCCCGAGGAAGACGGTCACCGCCGCTTCGGTTTCGCCATTGCCCTGGGGCACGCTGGCACCCATGACCACCCCATCGCGCCCGGCCGTAATCACGCCGGTCACGCCTTCGATGGCTTTGAGCTTCTGAATTTCGTCTGCGGGCATGGGGGCCTCCCGAGCCTTGTCGGCGTTCCAGTCTGCCTGGTGCAGCATGGCCTCGAGCAACAAGTCGGACCACGGGCGGTCGATGGAGCGCTCCGGGGCGGGGATCTCGTTTTCGAGAACGAAGGTGCCCTCGGCCCACTGCATGAGCTGCCACAACGCGGGTTCGCCGCGGTTGCTGCCGGTTGCCGCGTGCACCACCTGGCCGTCTGAGAAGTACACCTCCCCCTCCTGGTCGCGATGGGAGAGGTGCAGCCGCGCCGATTGAAGCGCGCGGCAGTTCGTCTCGATGAGACTCGGAAGAGGCATCTCCTTAAGGTTGCCGACGATCGGCATGGTCCAGTCTCCTCCCGATGGGGGAGCAACGCGAGCGCCATCATCGCCCGCGAACAAGCGATGCGCGTAGGTCTGGTTCGATATTAGACCGGAATTGGAGGTGTGTCAAACCCCGCACGGATTATGCAATAAGCTCGCAGGTTGGCGCAGCGTGGGGTGCCTCACGGGGGTCCGCCTCGCGCCGTGCACATCTCATGCCGAGCGCGTGCCAGGACGGCGGCCGTGCCGACCGCCGCGGTGCCGATTGAACCGTTGTCAGTGCTGAGGCCCGAGGCGCGAACCGGTGAGCGGGCTAAGGTTGCCGAGGGTCGTGTCCGGGCAGCGTCCCGGCCAAGCAGCATCCAGGACGGTCGAGCATATTGCAGGCGATGCCCAGCGAGCAGCGGCGCGCCGCAACGTGAGGCGGCTGATCGGGGAGGAACTCCGCAGCATAGACACGCTGAACCTCGAGCGCGGCGGGCTGGCCCGCGCGCTGGCACATTTCCACCCGGATGGTTTCCCACCATACTTCGGCCATTGAGGCACCTCTAAACGCGCTGCCGGATGACCACAAGTCTAGGCCGCGCGGCCGGCTCTCCCCAGTGCCAACTGTCACGCGCGAATGTGACTAAGCGCATCACCTTGGGGGGGTCGACGGCCAGGCGCGTTCACGTCAAAGCTTTCTTCCCGTCACAACCGCGACGCGGCTGCCATCCACCGCCTTCTCGCTAGCCGCGCCTTCGAAACCATGCCTGGAGAGCGCGAGGCGCAATGGCTCAATCCACGCAGGGGCTTGGCCGGTAAGGTCGAACAGGCCTCGCGCCGCCCGCTGGGGAAGGCTGCCGCCAACGAACACCGCACTTGGGACAATGACGAAACATCCACCTGGCCACAGCACGCGCGCCGCCTCGTGCAAGACCTCTGGGGCGAAGATGTACTCGGTCGGGAAAGTGCTGACCACAGCCGCGAAGCACTCGCGTTGGAAGGGCAGGTTGCCCGCGTGGGCCCTGAGCAGTCGGACCGGGCGAGCGCCTCCGCCTCTGGCGGAATGCCGCAATCGCCTGTTGGCGCTGCGCATCATTTGCGGCGATCGATCCAATGCGATGACGTCCCTCCCATGCGTGGCGATCTTGATCGCGAGGACGCCGCTGCCCGCACCGATCTCCAGCACGCGGCCCTGCGCAGGGAGGTAATCGATTGCCGCCTCGCGCCATTGCCTCCACAGCCCGAGCGAAACCACCCAGGCTACCGCCTCGTACGACCACGCCATTTCGTGATACAGCAGGCGGAAAGCGAGGCGCAGCACCGCGGCCATCAGGCGACGCGGGAGCTGCGCGCGCGCGCCGTCAGGCATCCGTCACGTCCGCATAGCGGCACAAGCGGATGCCGCGTCCCGCGATCGCCTGGCGCACGGCGGGGTCGATCAGGCAGTGCAACTCGCGCTGGCGAGCTTCGGCGTACCCGCTGGCCTTCCGCAAGGCCTCGTCCACGAGGCCCGGGTGGCACATGATCTCGCTTGTTCCCTCCGGCAGCGAGCCCACGATGGCGAGCAACCGCTCGAGTGTGGCGGTCGTGTCGTAGAAGGAGACGTACAACCGGTCGGCATGCCTCACCGGGGTGGATCTCATGGCGGCCAGTGCGTGAGCCACTCCCTCCGGCGCAAAGCGGGCGATCATCTCGCGCGCCAGCGGCGACTGCTCGTCGGTGACTGCCGGCCGGACGGCACACCCGAAGCGCTGCGCAAGATCCAGCATCAAGTCCAGCAGGCGCGGGGAGAGGTAGGAGGTGTGATGGTGGCTGTCGAGATGGTCGAGTGGGAGGCCCAGGTCGAGGAAGGCCTCGATCTGCGCGATCCACTCGCGTTCCACCTCATCCATCCGCAGGCTTTCGAGGCGCACGACGAATTCGGGCGGGCGGACGAAGCGGCCGGCCGGGTCAATCAGGCTGGTCATGGCCTGCGCCGGAGAAAGCGGCGCGCCTGCCGTCAGCGTCAGGTGCACTCCGAGCCCGAGGGCGGGAGTCTCCTGGTGCGCGCGGAGTAGTTCTGCGGCAGCGTGCGGCATGTTCATCATCGCGGTTGTGGTTGTGACCGCCCCCTCACGATGAGCCCGGCGTATGCCTTGGCACACGCCCGGAGTCACGCCGTAGTCATCCGCATTGACAATCAGGCGGCGCATACCGTTGCCTCCGTGCGAACGCCGGACACACTCTATTCGACCTCGGTCGGGTCCCCGAGCCGCTCCACATGAACCCCTTCGGCCGAAATCCAATCCAGCCCCGCGTGCAAGGCGTGCGGCGATCCGCGCAGAAGGATAAGCAGCCGGCCTTCGATCGGGGTGACCTGAGCCTCGATAATGTTGGTGTACAAGCCAAACTGCTGTATCAGGTGATAGATCAGGGGTTGATTGACGAGCTGGGCCGGATAGGTCAGTCGGACTTTGAGCTCGACCATGCCGCCTCCTTGGGTCCCGCGCAGGCGTGTGCCGCAATCGGCCGTCGTTGGTATCCTACGATCGGGGCGACTCTCCCTCCGCCCGCCGCGCTGCCGAACGACCCTCCGTCATCTCGTGCGAGGCACAGCTGGCTGCACCCTCTCGAGCTTGGGCGCATGCCGGGCGAAATGGGCTCGAGGTAATCCCGCCGCGTTGTCATCTGGGCCGAGGCCGAGCCATGCGTCCCCCATGCCCACGTTGGCCCGCGAACGGGGTCTTGCCAAAAACCTTCTATGGCGAAGGGCTGGGGTGATTTACCACGCGAAAGGCCACTCCCCCGACGGCCAATGGGATCCAATAGGTGATGGCGCGGTAAGCCAGGACGAGAATGGCAGCGCTCTCCAAGGAAAACCCAAACGAGCGCAGGAGCAGCGTGGCGGCGCCCTCGACGAATCCGATGCCGGACGGGGTCGGCGAAACGATAAGGAACAAGTAGGAGATGCTGAAGACGGAGATCAACGTGCCGGGCGAGACGGCCTCGCCGAAGGCCAGGAAGACCACCAGCCAAATGCCAACCAGCAGCGCCATCGAGGCGGTGGCGTAAATGGCCGGCGGCAGCAGACGGTTGGGTGAGACGCGTAAGGCCTGGGCGCCTTCGCCCAGGTCGTGGACAAAATCGTGCGCCCGCTGCTCGGAAAGGTAGGGCCGCCGGAGGATTGGCATGAGCAGCCGGTTCACCCCATGCGCCAATCGGACGAGCAGGCGCTCGAGCGAGGCGGCCGAGCGCAATCCGAGCCACACCAACGCACCCAGACCGGTGGCCAGCAGGGCGAGAATGATCGTGGCGGTAATCTCGGCCATGCCCAGCTTGCCGCGCCGGATCAGGACGAGGATGCCGAGCGCGAGAAAAAAGAGAACGGCCAGGTAATCGTAGAACAAGAAGAGCGTGCCGGCCACCATGACCTTGGCCGAGGAGTGGCCACGACGGCGCGCATCCCTGATGAACATGGCCATCCCGCCGACGCCGGCGCTGGGGGCGATGCTGTTAACGAAGAGCGCAGACGCCCACAACAAGAACAACCGGCCCAGCTTTTCGTCCACGCCGAGGGCCTGGTATACCGTTTGGAAGCCGCGGGCCACCGCAAGGAATTGGGCCACCTGAAGGAGCAAGGCCAGGGCGAGGAAACCGAGGTCGGCTCGCGCCAGGACGCGTTGAATCTCCTTCAGCTCGGAGAAATTGGAGATGACGAAGTAGATGCCGAGAACGAAGGCAACTGCCAGGAGGAAGTTGCGCATGGGTTTCGATTATACCCGCGGGAGGGCAGGGGCAGGCCATGCGCGCCGTGCCAGATGTGAGTCGATCGCCTTCAGCCGCCGCTGCGTCTCTCACGCGTGGGTCAGCGAAAACGGTCCCAAACGCGTCGCACACGCTTGGGACCGATGGCTTAATGCAAATCGAAGGTTCGGAGTCTCGCGGCCGGGTGCCGGGCTGGACAGGCTAGGAGAAGCTAGCCCGTCCGGCGTTTCTCCCATTCGGCCGTGAGTTCACGCATCTTCAGCGAGTCGTCGAGGATTGCCAATTGCTCGAGCAAGGCCGCCTCGGGAACTGCGCCTTCGATGTGGAGAACCTCATTGATGACCGTGCGCGGCACGCCGTGCACCTGGTAGCGGGTGACCAGATGCGGGAACTCGGTCGCTTCCACGGTTTCGGCCCGGACGAGATCGCTGGCCATGGCGAGTTTGTTGGCGAGCACCACGGCTCGCGGGCAGTACGGTCAGGTAGGTGTGACGTAGACCTGGATGTGTGCCGGGGTCTTGAGCTTGCGGAGTGCCTCGAGCGCCGCCGTGCCCAACCCATGATCCTCCCGGCCGACCATCAGGATGGTTTCGATCAGCGAGCTGAACTCGTAGCCGGAAGGGATGCCATAGAAGCGGATGCCCGCGTCTTTGGCCGGCGTGCCCTCGCCGAGGATCGCGATGGCGGAAAGCTTGTCAACCTCGTACTTGCGCGCGAGGTCTGCGTCGGCGACCAGATCGCGGATCTCAACTTCTATGTTCTCGCCCAACGAGCCTAATTCCTCGACCAGCGTCCGCGTTTCGCTGCACATGGTGCATTCAAGAGCTCCGCCCTCCGCCTGAGTGAACATCAGGAGCTTCACCGGGTGGCGGATCTCGGCGAAAAGCGTGCGCAGCTTCGATTGTGTCTTCTCGTCCAGCACGGCCATGGTCTGCCTCACTTCTATGAAGTTTTGGACGGGGAGGAGGGAAAAAGGTTACACGGGCAGCGGGCCTGCCGCATGACCTACTCTCGAGGAGGATGGGCAGCGCGCCGCAGGCGATCGTTGACCGCCAGCCCGAGCCCGTGAGCTGGCATAAGGTGGCTCAGGATGACTTCCACCGAGGCGGCCTCGAGCGTGCGCAAGCCGAGGAACAACCGCCTGGCAATTCCCAGCAGGTCATCTTGACCGCCGAGGTCGAAGACCGGGCCGAGCGAGGATCGCAGTTCCCGGTGCACCTCGCTGACGGCCAGCACGCCCGGCGGGCGACCGCTTGCAGCGAGGCGCCGCGCATGATCGTCGATGGAGGCTGCGATCGTTTGGGCGGTATCGCCTGGGCAGAGAATGAGTTCCGCGCGCGGGGCATAGTGGCGGGGCAGGCGCCCGGGCGAGGCAGCCTGCCGCTCGCCGGGCTCTGCGTAGCGCATCGGGCCGATGACCGCTTCGAGTTGCTCGCGCGTCACGCCGCCTGGGCGCAGGATCACGGCCGGCGTCGGGCGCACGTCAACAACGGTCGACTCGATTCCGACCGGAGTAGGTCCGCCATCGAGGATCACCTCGACCGCGCCGTCCAAATCCTCAAGAACATGGGCCGCGGATGTCGGCGAGGTGTGGCCGAAGCGATTGGCCGAAGGCGCCGCAATGGGCACGCCGCACGCGCCGAGCAAACCGAGGGCGACGGGGTGGCTGGGGATGCGCACGGCGACGGTGTCCAGTCCGGAGGTCACTTCGCCCGGCAAAGCGGCGTGGCGCGGCAACAGCAACGTGAGCGGCCCTGGCCAGAAGAGGGAAGCAAGGCGCGCGGCCATGGCCGGGAAATCCGTGGCGACCATTTGCACATCTTCAACCTTGGCAATGTGCACGATGAGCGGGTCGTCGAACGGGCGCTGCTTGGCCTCGAAGATGCGGCGCACAGCCTCCGCATCAAACGCATTGGCCCCGAGCCCATAGACGGTCTCCGTCGGGAAGGCGACCAGCTCGCCGCGCAGCAGGCGGGCCGCGGCCTCGGCGAGAATCTCAGGCGAGGGATGACCCGGGTCGATTTTCCAAACGACAGTTGGCGATGGCATTGGCTTTGGGATTCGATTATACGCTCCACAATCCTCGACGCGGACCACACTGCGTGGAGGCGGAACGCTTTGGAGGAGTGTCGGGTGTGGCGGACAACGGTTCAGACGGCCTGATGCGTCGAGGGACGAGACGAGAGGCTTGGGATTGGGGGAGCCAGGACAGACTTCTCGCCTCACATTCAACACGCGGTAGAGGAGCGATGGCATGCAACTTGCATGGCCTCTCTGGGCCTCTTACGCTGGACATAGGGGCCGGGCCGAACGCTGCCTCCCACGGCCCCGCCTCCCGTATATGGCGGTTGGCGGGCGACACCGGTCAACCCTGCGGATTGCACAAGTGTGCAAGAACGGTACAATTCTGTTGTGAGTGTTTTCCCGTTTCCTGTGGGGACGGGGCACCATGGCTCGCGTCCCGCCCGGTACACGGTGCCGCGCACACCGCCCGACTTTCTTGAGCGGCCGCGTCTGCTCGAATTCCTTCAACGCCACCTCAATCGAAAGCTCATCCTCGTTTGTGCCTCGCCCGGTTACGGCAAGACCGCGCTGGCGGTGAACTTTGCCCACCAAGCAGATTTCCCGCTGGCTTGGCTCTCCCTCGACGAAACCGACCGCGATATCGTCACCATCGTCAGCGATCTGTTCCAGGCGCTGCACCGTGCCCTGCTCGATTGGCTGCCGCCGCCGCCTGAAACACTCGGCCTGCCAAGCGCCGCCAGCCAGCCGGTGAGCCTGGGGCTTGCGTTGACCCAGGCGCTGGATCAGGCCGCGACCGATTTCACCGTGCTGGTGATTGACGACTTCCATCTCGTGGACGATTCGCCGGCGGTGGTTGAGTTTTTCGATTCCTTTATTGAAAGCCTGCCGCCGCAGTTGCATGTCATCTTGCTCAGCCGGCGCATCCCGCCGCTCAAGATCGCTTCGCTCGCCGCGCGCCAGGAAATCGCGGGCATCAGCGAGGAGCATCTGCGGTTCACCGCGGCCGAAGTCCAGGCGCTGCTGCAAAAGCGCAATAATCTGACGCTGCCCACTAACGATGCGGAGACGCTGGTCTCGCACACCGAGGGCTGGATCACCGGCATTCTGCTGAGCAGCCAACTCATCTGGCGCGGCCTCTTGAGCAACGTGGGCATGGGCCGCGAGCAGTACGGCATGGTGTACGACTACCTGGCGGAAGAGGTGCTCGAGCAGCAACCGCAGGACCTGCGGCTCTTCTTGATGGAGGCGGCGGTCTTGCCGGAGATGGACCCGCCTTCCTGCGATGCGATTCTCGAGCGCAGTGACAGTGCCAAGATGCTCGACCAGGTCGAGGCGCGGCGCCTGTTTGTGACCGCGGTCGGGGAGCCGCAGCCGTCCTATCGCTTCCATCACTTGTTCCGCGAATTCCTCGGCGCCCGGCTGCGCCAGCGCAACCCGTTGCGCATGCAGAGTCTGCAGCGGCGGGCCGCGGAGTGGTACGCGCAGAACGGGCTGCCGGAGGCCGCCTTCAACCTGTTCATCGCGGCCGGGGATAAGACCAAAGCCGGCGCACTGGCTGACGCACATGCAACTCCACTTTTTGAAGCCGGTCGCCGGGAAATCCTCCTTCAATGGGCCCGCCAATTGAAGGATATTGCCCTCGATGTCCCACGGCTCCAGTTGGTTGTGACCGATACGCTGATTGACCGAGGAGAAATCGATCAAGCCGAAGAAGCGGCCACGATCGCGCAAGCAGGATTTGAGAGGCGGTTGGACCGCGAGGGTCTGGTACGAGTCGAAGTCCGAAACGCTTGGCTGTGTGTCCAGCGACGCGATTTCGCAGAAGGATTGCGCCGTGCACTCGCTGTCCTTGAGCGAAGTGACGATGATGTGCAGCTGGCTGATCGGGCATTGGCCGCCCGCTATGCCGGCAGATGCGAGCTCGAACTAAACCGACCGCGAGAATCACTCGAGCACTTGCGCCAGTCATCCAATTGGTTCGCTTCCATAAACCACCAGTTCAACCACGCATTGGCCCTGACCGACTTGGCCTTGGTGCTTCGTGTACTCGGGCAGACAGCGGAAGTAGCACAGGTTCAGCAAAAAGCGCTAAGCATCTGGCGCAAGATGGGGGTCCCGGGACCGATCGCCCGTGTACTGAACAACATCGGTTACGACTTGCACATGCTCGGCCAGTACCAATCAGCCCGCGCCACGTACCAAGAGGCCATCGATTGGGCACGCAAAGCCGGCGAGCGGCAGACGCAGGCCAGTATCCTGGTCAGTCAGGCCGACCTATTGCGGGATCTCGGTGAGAACCAGTGGGCGGCC
>JAPLGX010000226.1 GCA_026389925.1 Chloroflexota bacterium | reverse complement strand
TGTGTCGGAGAAAAGGAAAAGGGCGAATCTGTCTCCCACCAAGGCCGAGATTTGGGATTGGTGATGGGGTGCGCTTCCCACTTCCTCACCGGAAAGGGTGCGTTCTAAGGGAAGTCACCTTCTACGACCGATTACTCCGACAGACTCCTAGGGTGCCATTCCCGCGCGTTCGTGTCGGGGAATCCAGTCGAGCGCACGATTCGGGAATGCAGAACCGCCACGCCTCCGGGCCATTGTCCTGCCTTCGTTCATGAAGAGGTGACAAGCCACACATGCGTCCTGGGTCCCCGCTCTCGCGGGGACGACGTTCGTGACTGGCACGTTCGCCCGCGGCAGGAAATGGATCGAGACAAGAGGCGCCTTTTGCGTCCTCGTGCGTCATTCCCGCGTGCGTGGAGCGGGGATCCAGGAGGGCATTGCCAACGCAGCCGGAGGCCTTGCTGCCTGCTGCCTGCCGGCCGCAGGCAATGATCTGCTGACAGCAGATGGCTGATTGCCGACCGCTCCCCCGCCTCCAGCACGCGGAGACGACCGGTTCTGTGCGCTCTCTTCCCATTCCCGCCTCAAGCGCTGTGGTAAGATTCTTTCATCATGAAGAGCGATTCCCCCGGCCCACCCGAAGCCGAGAAGATCACCATCATCGAAGGTCCGCCGCCGACTTTTGAGGAGCGCGCGGACGATTGGGTCCAGAGCCTGGCTGAGGCGGCACAGCCCTCCCGCACGGCGCTCACCCGGCTGCGCACCTTCAACGGGCCGGCCCTGGTCGAGCGCTGCTATCGCGCGTGGAAGGGGCAGCGGCCGATGCAGCTTGAGTACCGCAGCGAAGATGGACGCGTCGAGCATGCGCCCATCGTGGCGGCGCGCTCGGCGCAAGTGGACGAGGGTCAAATGCTCATGTTGTGGGTGCGCCTGCCGCTGGAGGTGGAGGCCAAGGTGGATTGGGGCGAGGATCCTTCGGAGGCCGAGGGCCCCAACCCTCCGAGCGCGACACCGTAGGTTCTACGTGGCGAGCGACAACGCTCGCCACTTTGTTGTGCACGGCCGGGCAGGGCTCGCCGCCCGGCGCGGAGGCTGCATGTCCTCGTCGTACAACACGCTGCTCACCGAGCTCTATGAGGGCATCTTCACCCTCACCTTCAACCGTCCGAAAGCCAACGCGCTCAACCGCGAGATGGCGCTCGAGACATTGGCCGCTCTCGAGTCCGCCGGCGCCGACCCCGCCGTGCGCGTGGTCGTGATCACCGGCAGCGGGCGATTCTTCTGCGCCGGCCAGGACATGGGCGATTTTCAAAGCTCCGCCGGCAAGGTCTCGTACCGCGAACATCTCGAAGAGACCTACAACCCTCTGGTGCTCAAGATGCAGGCGACGCCCAAACCGATTGTGGCGGGCATCAACGGCCCCGCGGTCGGCGCGGGCTTGGGGCTGGCGTTGGCGTGCGATGTGCGCGTGGCGACGGACTCGGCCCAGTTCCGTTACGGTTTCACCCGCCTGGGCCTCGCGCCCGACAGCGGTGTGGCCTACTGGCTGCCGCGCCTGATGGGCTATGCGCCAGCCCTCGCCATGGCCATGCTTGATGAACCGCTGGACGCAGCCCAAGCCTACCGCATGGGCCTCGTCTCGCGCATCTTCACTGAAGCCGAGTTCCCCTTCGGCCTCTTGGAGGTCGCGCACCGCTTGGCCCACGGCCCGACCCGCGCGCTGGCGCTCACCAAGCGCGCCTTTCTCGCGGCCCAGCACGCCTCGTTGGCCGCGGCGCTCGAAGTGGAAGGCGAGCTGCAACAGAAAGCTTCCCTCACCCGCGATCACCTCGAGGGTGTGAGCGCCTTCCTCGAAAAGCGCACGCCCGACTTCAAGGGCGAGTAGCTCTCCGACCCAATCTGGAAGAGGGCATAGCCTGCCTTACGTGTTTCCGCGCACGTGCGGCATGCGCACGGGTCGCCGCGCTCGGACGAAGCCTCGCGACAGCGTCCATCAGACTGCATGCTCTGCGCCAACGTTGAATCCGGGTTGCCCGCGCTCACGTTGTCCCCGGAACACAAAGGGGCTGTCCCAAATGGGACAGCCCCCAGTCTCTTCCACTCCCCGCATTGGTCAGCCAGCGCGCCTAGAACCGCAGCGGCAGGACGAGCTGCGCAATCAGCCCCAGCAACGAAGAGGGCTCCGGCCAGCTTGTTGTGCCAGAAGGCCGCCGAGACGTACCACAACGGCCAGACCGGGTAATCCGGCGGCGGCTGCGCGGGATTGGGCTCGCGGTAGATGCGGATGACACGCACCAGCCGCCCCAGCACGAGGAACGAGATCAGGATCCACGGGCTGGCCCAGCGCAAGAGCACCAACCCCACCACCAGCCCATAGAACAAGACCATCAGCGAGACGTTCAACGCGCGCGAGATCCCCGGCCCGAGCAGCACCGGCAGCGTGCGGATGCCGCGCGCTTTATCCTGATCATGCTTGTCGACGTGCTTGCCGATCAGCACGGTCGTGGTGAGCAGCGCATACGGCAGCGAGGCGCCCCACACCCAGGCTGGCAGGTCGCCCGCCGCGACGTAGTACACGCCGCCGATCATGAGCGGGCCCCACACGAGGAGCACGCCCAACTCGCCCAGGCCGATGTGTTTGAGGCGAATGGGCGGGGCGACGTAGAACACGCTGATGAGGAGACCGGCCAGGGCAAACAGCAGGACCGGCCAGCCGCGCATCCAGATCAGGTACACCATCAGTGCGGCGCCCAGCCCATTGACCAGGAAGATGGCGCGGCGCAGCCCGGCCTTGGAGATTAGCCCAGCGAGAATCGGGTGCGGGGCATACAGCGCGCGCGTACTCGCTCGTGTCGACGCCGCCCTCCAGATCGAAGTAGTCGTTGATCATGTTGTTGGCGGCGTGCGCGAGCACCAGCCCGGCCACCGCCATGAGCAGCAGGTCCCAACGCACCGCCGGGGCATAAGCCGCCGCAAGCAACCCGCCGATCAGGCCGGAGGTCAGGGTCATCGTGAACACCGCGGCGCGGGTAATGATCAGCCAACGCGAGACGGTGTCCATGTGTTTGTCGGGCGAAAGGTTGGCCGTGCGCAGGATCTCACCCCAGTTCGATAGCACCGACATTTCACTCCTTCCACAACATCGCGCGCCCTTGTGTGAGGGCGCGCGGCGTTTCTACGCAATGCGCCCGGTGGCCAGGGCGCGCTTCACTTCGCCGATGGCTTGGGTGATGTTGATCCCGCGCGGGCAGGCCAGCGTGCAGTTGAACGCGGTGTGGCAGCGCCACACGCCCATCGTGTCGCCAGCAACGCGCAAGCGTTCGTCTGCGCCCTCATCGCGCGAATCAAAGATGAAGCGGTGTGCCTGGACAATGCTGGCCGGCCCGATGTACTCGCGGCTGGCCCAGAACGAGGGGCAGGAGGCGGTGCAACACGCGCACAGGATGCACTTGGTTGTGTCGTCGAAGCGCAGGCGCTGGGCCGGCGTTTGCAGCCGCTCGCGCCCATCGGCCGGCAGCGGGGTCTCGGCAATCAGGTACGGTTTGACCTTGCGGTAAGCGGCAAAGAACGGGTCCAGGTCGACGATCAGGTCCTTCTGCACGCGCATGCCGAGCAGCGGTTCGATGGTGATGGTGGACCCCAGCTCCGACACCAGCGTCTTGCAGGCCAGCCGGTTGTCGCCGTCGATGCGCATCGAGTCGCTGCCACAGATGCCGTGCGCGCACGAGCGGCGGAAGCTGAGCGTGCCCTCCTGCTCCCATTTGACCCGGTTCAAGAGGTCGAGCACTCTCTCGGTCGGCTCGGCCTCCAAGACGTGCTCCGACCACCATGAGGCAGGCGCGCGCTGGGGGTCATAGCGTTTGATCTTGAGCGTGACCTTCGCCATTCGCTTTCTCTCCACCGGTACGGATCAGTACGTGCGCGGCTTGGGCTCGAAGCGTGTGACGACCACCGGCTTGGTCTCGAAGCGCACATTGCCCCGCGCGGGGCGCGCGCCGGTCCCATCGCTCCGGTAGGCCAGGGTGTGCTTCAGCCAATGGGCGTCATCGCGCTCGGGGTAATCGTCGCGGTAGTGCGCCCCGCGGCTTTCGGTGCGCTGGAGAGCCGAGGCGGCCGTGACCTCCGCCAGATCGAGCAACGCGCCGAGCTCAAACGCCTCCAGCAGATCGGTGTTGAAGGCCGCGCTGCGATCCTCCAGGCCCACGTTCGCGAAGCGCTCTTTCAGCGCGCGCACCGTGGCCAGCGCCTCAGCCATTCCCTTGGCCTCGCGGAAGACGCCCACCTTGTCCATCATCACGCGCTGCAACTCGCTGCGCAGCGTTCCCGCTCGCTCTCGGCCGCGGCTCGCCCGCAGTTCCTCCAAGGCGCCCTGGGCCTCGGCCTCGGCCTGCGGCGGCAGCGGGGCGTAATCGGCGCGACGGCAGAATTCGCCAAGCGCTTTGCCGCCGCGCCGGCCGAAGACCACCAGGTCGACAAGTGAATTGGTCCCCAGGCGGTTGGCACCGTGCACCGAAACGCAGGCGCACTCGCCGGCGGCATACAGCCCGCTCACCGTGCGCGCCGGGCCGGAGAGGACCCGCCCGTCATTGTCGGTGGGAACGCCGCCCATGGCGTAGTGCGCGGTGGGCTGGATAGGCACCGGCTCGCGCATCGGTTCAATGCCCATGTAGACGCGCATCATCTCGAGGATGTCGGGCAGCTTCTTCTCGAGTTCGGCGGCGGTCACCGTCCGCCCGCCTGGCGCGCTCTGGTAGCGGTTGATCGTCTCCGGGCGGATGTCGAGGTAAACGTAGTCCTTGCCGTCCACGCCGCGCCCGGCTGCCACTTCCTGATAAATGAATCGCGAGGTCATGTCGCGGGGGGCAAGGTCTTTGAGGGTGGGCGCGTAACGCTCGAGGAAGCGTTCGCCCCGCCCGTTGATCAGGACGCCGCCTTCACTGCGCGCCGCCTCCGAAAGCAGGATGCCCATCTTGTAGATGCCGGTCGGGTGAAACTGGAAGAATTCCATGTCCTCCAGCGGCAGCCCGCGCCGGTAGAGCGCGGCCACCGGCTCGCCGGTAAGCGAATGGGCGTTGGAGGTAACGGCGAACATGCGCCCGAACCCGCCGCTCGCGAGGAGCACCGCCTTGGCATGGAACACGTGCAGCTCGCCCGTGGCGATCTCTACGGCCACCACGCCGCGCGCCACGCCGTCGTAGACCAGCACATCGGCCACGAAGAACTCATCGAAGAAGCGCACGTTGTTCTTGATGCAGTTCTGGTAGAGCGTCTGCAGAATCATGTGACCGGTGCGGTCGGCGCTCTTGCACGAGCGCATCACCGGGCCTTTGCCGTATTCGCGCGTGTGCCCGCCGAAGCGGCGCTGCTCGATGCGCCCCTCCTCGGTGCGGTCGAAGGGCAGGCCCATGTGCTCGAGTTCGTAGATGGCCTCGACCGATTCGCGCGCCAGAATCTCGGCCGCATCCTGATCCACCAGGTAGTCGCCGCCCTTGACCGTGTCGTACATGTACCATTCCCAGTGGTCCTCTTCCATGTTGCCGAGCGGCGCGGCGATGCCGCCTTGGGCGGTGCCGGTGTGCGAGCGGGTGGGGTACATCTTGGAGATGACCGCAACGTTGGTCAGGCGCGAGGCCTGCAACGCAGCCCTCAGCCCCGCGCCGCCGGCACCCACGATGACCGCATCGAGCTGGTGATGTTGTGTCATCAGCCGCCCGCCTCTCCCGCCCCACGCCCCACGCCACCCACGATCGCGGCCGCGCCGATCGCGGTGATGACCAGCCATGCGGCGAACAGTCCCCAGCGCACGAGCCGCCGCGGCCGGTCGCGGGGGATGTAGTCCTCAAGCACCTGGCGCAGTCCGTTCATGCCGTGCGCGAAGGCGAAGGCCAAGAGCGCCATATCGTAGACTCGCCAGCCGAGGGTGGCCCAGCGCAGGCCAACATAATCCAGGTCGATGCGCTGCACGCCCACCAGCACATCCTGAAGGAGGACGTGGATCCATGCCAGCGGGATGAGCGCGATGCCGCTGTAGCGCATCAGCAGCCACAGTCGCCCGTCGAGCGAGCGCGGCAGCGGTGCCGCAACGCGAGAGGTCGTGTCGAGCGTGGTCATCGCCGTCTCCTACTCCCACCCCAGGAATGTGTGGCCAATCAGGCTGCGCCCCATGATGAACGCCGCCGGCAGCCACAGGACGACGGTCACCGCCAGGGTGGTGTAGACCGAGGGTTTCTCGCGTTCTGCGCGCCACAACCGCGGGACCAGATCGAAGAGCGCAATGCGCAGGCCGTTCACCCCGTGATAGATCACGGCTGCCACCAGGAATATTTCGCCCAGCATGAATAGCGGATGGCGGTAAAGGGCAAGCGCCTCTTTGTAGAGGTCGGGGAAGAAGTACACCGTGGACGTATCCAGGATGTGCAACGCGAGGAAGAGCAGCGTTCCCAGCCCGCTCAGTCGGTGAAGGATGAAGGCCAGTTGCCCCTCCCGACCGCGATAGCGCACGCTGCCGGTGAGAACCGTGCGCAATGGACTCATGCCCGCCTCCAGTTAGGTGCCGTCCCAAGAATGTCAGGTCGCGCCGGTAGGGCGGGAAATGAGCCCTGTGGCTGGCGCCCGTGAAACGCGACGGATCGCATTCTAGCACTCCGAATTTGAGGCGTCAACGGAGACACCCAAAGCAGCTGGGACGGTGCTGGCATCAAACAGTAGCCCAAGGGGGCGCAGCCAAGCTGGAAGAAAGGCCATCTAACCATCGACGAGCCGCCAGGAGTGTCATTGCGGAGATCTCTAATTCCCCAACTTGTGTTGCGTCGAGGTACGTGGCGGTTGACCGCTCGGCGCAGCGGCTGGTATAATCTGCCTCCAACTCAGATCGGGTCAGAAGGAATCTCGGATGCCCAAGCGTACTTATCAGCCCAAGATTCGGCGGCGCGCGCGCGTGCACGGCTTTCGCTCGCGCATGGCCACGCGCGGCGGGCGCAAGGTACTCGCCGCACGGCGTGCCAAGGGCCGCGTGCGCCTGACGGTCCGGCGCACACACGTCAAGAAGGTCAACTGGAACTCGTAGCTGGCAGCGCCCTGGGCCGCACGATTGCGGCCACGGCGCCACCCCCACAGCACGCCACGGCGGATGGACGAGGGATCAGACGGGGCGACCGGCGGCGCAATCCGCCATCGGCGCCCCGGCGGGAATGGATGCAACAAAGGTTTCGCCTGCAACGCGCGAGCGAATTCCAGCGGGTGAGGCGACGTGGCACATCCCACGCCCACCCGCTTATGGTAGTTGTTGTCGCCCCCAGCCCTGAGGTCTCGTTCCGTATCGGTGTCACAGCCAGCCGCGCTGTGGGCACGGCCGTCAGCCGCAATCGTGCGCGGCGCCGTTTGCGTGCCGCATTGCATCCGCTGCTGCCCGCGCTGCGGCCGGGGGTCGACCTGGTGATCACCGCGCGCCGTCCATTGCTCGAGGCGCCGTGGGCCGAGGTGTGCGATGCGTTGCGGGTGCTGCTGCATCGGGCCGGAT
>JAPLGX010000249.1 GCA_026389925.1 Chloroflexota bacterium | reverse complement strand
CTCGTCGTGCTGGCGCTGCTCGAAGCCACCGGCCTGCCGCCAAACCTGCTGGCGCTCACCCTTCCTGCCCGCCGACCTCTGCCGGCAGTCGCTTTTCATCCTGGTACAAAATGGGTTCTTCGGGATGGCGGCCGCACAACTTCCCCGTTTCGCCCGGATACCAGCCAAACCTGCGACGAAACTAGCAACTGGTGCCGCCGACGTGCGTATATCCAATCTGAACGAACACGTATCGACGGAGGCTAGAATGAGTGAGACGCCCCGCTCGCCGCTGCGTCGTTCACGCTCCAGCCGGGTGCTGGCGGGCGTGTGCGGCGGCCTGGGTGAATTCTTCGGCATCAGCCCAACCTGGTTCCGCTTGGGGTTCCTGGTGGCCTGCATCCCAGGTGGTGTGCCCGGTTTGGTCCTGTATCTCTTGTTCTGGATCATCATTCCTGACGCTTGACCCACGGCGCCGGATCAGTGTGGGGCGATGGGTAAGGGAGGCAAGGATGACGAGCAGCAAGCGTGTGGCGTGGTATCTGTGGCCGTTCTGGGCCATCTGGCAGTTGCTCACGTGGATCCTTGGATTCACCGGGCGGCTGGTGGCGGTGATTCTCGGCTTCGTGCTGATGGTTGTGGGCGTGGTGCTCACGATCACCGTGGTGGGCGCGATCATCGGCATCCCGTTGATCATCGTCGGCTTCTTGCTCTTGCTTCGCGGGCTGTTCTAGCGCGAACGTCAGCCCGCAGGTAAAGCGCCGGCCCACCACAAGGTGGGCTGGCGCTCCTTTTCATGGCGAGCGGCGTCGCGGGTTACTCGGCCTCGAGAATGCACGCCTCGTGTGGCAAGAGGTTTACGCCGCCGCCCTGCAGGCGCTCGTGCGCCGCGGCGTGCGTGCTCAGCCGCAGGCGCCAAGCCGCGCGCGGCAATGGCCCGTCGAACGCGACCTGCAGAGGGCGCGCGGAGAGGTTGAGCGCCACCAGCATCGTCTGGCCTGGCACCTCGCGCAGGTAAACTAGCGCGCGCCGCGGCGCACGAATGAGCGGGCGGTAGCTTCCTCGGCGCAGCGCCACGCTCGACTTGCGCAGCCAGATCAGCTGGCGGTAGAACGAGAACACGGAGTGCGGGTCATCGCGCTGCGCTGCAACGTTCACCTCGCGATAATCCACGTTGAGCGGCAGCCATGGCCGCCCGCGGGTGAAGCCGGCCCCCGCCTCGGCACTCCATGGCATTGGTGTGCGTTCCGGATCGCGCCCGCTGTAGATTGGCCAATAGCGCTTGCCCGGTGGGTCCAGAATCTCGTCCCGCCGGATTCGTCCGTTGCGCATGCCGATCTCCTCACCATAGTAAAGGAAGGGCGTGCCGCGCAGCGTGAGCAGGAGAGCCGCTGCCACCTTGGCGCGCTCGATGGGGTGCCGCCCGCCGTAGCGCGAGGCGTGCCGCGGCACATCGTGGTTGGAGAGCACGTAGCACGGCCAGCCGCCCTTGGCCAGCGACGCCTCGCAGCGGGTGATGGCCCGCTGGAGGGACGGCGCACGCCACGGCTGGCGTGTGAATTCGAAGTTGAAGGCCAGCGACAGCAGGCCGGGCGCGCTGTAGCGCGCGGCCTGCTCGGGAGTCTCGTCCATCACCTCGCCCACCGCCATACGCTCGCCGAATTCCTCCAGCAGCTCGTGGAGTTCGCGGTACACGTCGAGCAACTCGGGTTGGTCCATGTCGTACACGTGCGCCTGGCGATCGTAGCCGCGCAATCCCAGCCGCGGCGGGCTATCGCGCAGCCCGGCATCTTTGAAGTAGGCGTTGACCACGTCCAGGCGGAAGCCATCCACGCCGCGCTCGAGCCAGAAGCGGAAGGCCTCCATCACCGCGCGCCGCGCCTCGGGGTTGCGCCAGTTGAGATCGGGCTGTTCCTTGAGGAACATGTGGTAGTAGTACTGGCGGCTGGCCTCGTCCCATTCCCAGGCGCGCCCGCCGAAGACCGCTTGCCAGTTGTTGGGCATACCGCCGCCGGGGCGCGGGTCGCGCCAGATGTACCAATCGCGTTTGGGGCTCTCGCGCGAGGCCCGCGATTCCACAAACCACGCATGTTGGTGCGAGGTGTGGTTGACGACCATATCCATGATGATGCGCATGCCGCGGCCATGGGCCGCGCTCACCAGCCGGTCGAAATCCTCCAGCGTGCCGAACAGCGGGTCGATGTTGCAGTAATCGGCCACGTCGTAGCCGAAGTCGTAGCCGGGCGAGGGATACACGGGCGAAAGCCACAGCGCATCCACGCCCAGCGATTGCGGCGTGCCGTCATTCAGGTGATCCAGGTGGGCAAGGATCCCGCGCAGGTCGCCCACCCCGTCGCCGTCCGCATCCGCAAACGAGCGCGGGTAGATCTGGTAGATCACGCCATCCTGCCACCACGGGGTGGTCGTCATGTACCCTCCGCATCGAGCAAAGTGCGAAACACGAGGTTGACAATTGTAAGGTCGGCAGCGGAATCCGGGGTGCGCGGCTGCGAACGCAACGCGCGTGTGGACGACCGTCGTAGGGGCGACGGCCGGTCGCCCCTACGGAATGCGGACAATGGGATGTGCGGTCTTCGTTGCGGTTGCCAGGCCCTTTCTGGATTGCCCTAGGCGGATTTGGTAGAATCCCTGGTGAGGTATACGATTTGGGCTGTGGAGCCCGAATCCAGGAGAGGAAGGCCCGAGTGGCCGATAACTTAGAACGTTTTACTCAGCGCGCACGGCGTGTGCTCAGCCTGGCGCATCAAGAAGCTGAGCGACTGCATCACCCGACAATCGGCACCGAGCACCTGTTGCTCGGCCTCATCCGCGAGGAAGGCGGCGTGGCCGGACGCGTGCTGCGCGAGCTGGGTCTGGAGCCCGAGCGCGTCCAGGAAATGGTCGAGCGCCAATCCGCGCCGGGCCGCACGACCCCCGAACACATCGATCTCTCGCCCGATACCGAACAGGTGCTGCAACTGGCCATCGACGAGGCGCGCCGCCTCGGCCATCACTACATCGGCACTGAACACCTCTTGCTGGGCATCGTGCGCCAGCCGGAAGGCGTGGCCATCGACGTGTTGCGCCGCCTGGGGGTCAGCCCCGAACAGGTTCGCCGCCAGACGCGCCGCCTGCTGCAGGAAACCCCGGCCCAGGCACGTCAGCCGGCCGCGACCGGCGCCAAGGCCGACAAAGCCAAGACGCCTTTGGTCGATCAACTAGCCACCGACCTGACCACCCTGGCCGAGGAGAATAAACTCGACCCGGTCGTCGGACGCGAAACCGAAATCGAACGGGTTATTCAGATCCTCGCCCGCCGCACCAAGAACAACCCGGCCCTCATCGGCGAGCCGGGGGTGGGCAAGACGGCCATCGTTGAAGGCCTGGCGCAGCGCATTATCACCAACGATGTGCCCGCGCCGCTCATGGGCAAGCGCCTCTTGCAGCTCGACGTGGGTTCGCTGGTGGCCGGCACCATGTACCGCGGCCAATTCGAGGAACGCCTGAAGCGCGTCATCGACGAGCTCAAAGCCTCGGGTGCAATCCTCTTCATCGATGAAGTCCACATGCTGGTGGGCGCCGGCGCGGCCGGCTCGTCGGTGGATGCGGCCAACATTCTCAAGCCGGCCCTCTCGCGCGGCGAGCTGCAGGTGATCGGCGCGACCACCCTCGACGAATACCGCAAGCACATCGAAAGCGATGCGGCCCTGGAGCGCCGCTTCCAGCAGGTGATGGTCGATGAACCCTCGGTCGAGGAATCGATCCAGATCCTGCGCGGCGTGCGCCGCAACTACGAGGACCACCACGGCCTGAAGATCACCGACGAGGCGCTCGAAGCCGCCGCCCGCCTCTCCGGGCGCTACGTGCCCGATCGCTTCCTGCCGGATAAGGCCATCGACCTGATCGACGAGACCGCCTCGCGCGTGCGCATGTACAAGAGCCCGGAGGCCAAACGCCTGAAGGAGATCATGGGCGAGCTGCGCCGCCTGCGCGCCGAACGCGCCACCGCCGCCGAAGAAGGACGTTACGAGGCAGCCGAGGAAATCCAGGATCGTGAGAGCGAGCTGGAGCGTTCGCGACAGGAACTGCAGTCGGCCATGGCCGACCGCGAGAAGGGCCCGCGCGTGGTGGCCGAAGATATCGCCGAAGTGGTCTCGATGTGGACCGGCATCCCGGTTATGCATCTCGCGGAAGCCGAGTCGGCACGCCTCTTGAAGATGGAAGAAACGCTGCGCGGCCGCATCATCGGCCAGGATGAGGCCATCCTGGCTATCTCCAAGGCCGTGCGCCGCGCGCGCGCCGGGCTCAAGGACCCGCGCCGCCCGATCGGCTCGTTCATCTTCCTCGGGCCGACCGGCGTGGGCAAGACCGAATTGACCAAAGCCCTGGCCGCGTTCATGTTCGGTTCGGAAGACGCGCTGGTGCAGCTCGATATGTCGGAGTTCATGGAGCGCCACACGGTGAGCCGCCTGGTCGGCGCGCCCCCTGGTTACGTGGGCTACGACGATGCCGGGCAGCTGACCGAAGCCCTGCGCCGGCGGCCGTATTCGATCGTCGTCTTCGACGAGATCGAGAAGGCCCATCCCGAGGTGCACAACATGCTCCTGCAGATCATGGAAGAGGGGCACCTCTCGGATGCGCGCGGCCACAAGGTCAACTTCCAGAACGCGTTGATCGTCATGACCTCCAACGTCGGCGCCGAGACCATCCGCCGCCAGGCCGGGCTGGGCTTTGCCATCCAGCGCGATGAGACCCGCGGCGAGGTGGCGCCCTACGACGAGATGCGCAAGAAGCTGCTCGAGGAACTGCGCCGCGCCTTCCGCCCCGAGTTCCTCAACCGCGTCGACGCGGTGATCGTGTTCCGCGCGCTGAACAAGGACGACATCACCCAGATCGTCAACCTGGAGATCGGCAAAGTGGCGCAGCGCCTGGTGGAGCATCACATCCAGCTGAGCGCTACGCCCGAGGCCCAGGCGCGGCTGGCGGATCTGGGCTACAACCCGGAGATGGGTGCCCGCCCGCTGCGGCGCGTCATCCAGGCCGAAGTGGAGGATATGCTCTCGGAGGCCATGCTCGAAGGCCGCATCCACGACGGCCAGGCGGTGACGATCGCGCTGCGCGACGACAAACTGGTGATCGAGCCTCAGGCGGCCGAGAGCGAGCCCTCGCCGCAACAGCAGGGCGAGCCGGAGGCGCTCGGTGCGGCGTGAGGCGGGCCCACCCAGCCTATGCGCCGCACAAACTTGCCCGAGGAGGACCAAATGACATCCCACACCCTGCGCACCCCGGCGTTGACTGTGCTGGCCGCATCGCTCGTGCTGGCCGGATGCACCACGGGCGCGCCCGCAGTCACCGAGGTGCCGCTGGCCACTCAGGCCGCGCAAACGGTTCAGGCTATACTCACGCAGGTGGCGCTGGCCGCCACCTCCACCCCCACCGTGGCGCTGCCTCCGCCCACCGCAACTCTTCCGCCGGCGACCGCCACCCTGCCCGTACCGCTGCTGCCCAGCGCCACGGCCTCGCTCGTCTTCACCCCGGCCTTCTACGGCACGCCCGGCGTGCACCCGACTCTGACCACTTTCTGCAACGCGGCCTTCTTCGTCGGCGACATCGGGCTCAAGGACGGCGCGGTGCTGGCGGCTGGCGAGACCTTCCGCAAGACATGGGACGTGCGCAACATCGGCAACTGCACCTGGAGCCGCGAGTACCGCCTGGTCTTCAACGGCGGAAAACACATGGACGGCCCGGATTGGGCGCGCTTCCCGGAAATCGTTGAACCCGGCGACCACCTGTTCCTCTCGGTGACAATGATCGCCCCGGCCAAGGCGGGCACCTACATCGGCTACTGGATGCTGCAGGCGCCCGACGGCAGCAAGTTCGGCGTGGGCGATAACGGCCTCACTCCGCTCACGGTGAAGATCGTGGTGCTCGCGACACCCACGCCCTGAGCCGGGTGCACCGCCTTTGCCCTTCCATCCCTCCCGATGACCACCGCGGGAGGGATTTCTATTAAGAGGAGGGGCAGCGGGGCGTGGCCGCAGCGCGTGCCGGGAAGACGAGCGAGGCGGGCCTTGGCGTACGACGACTTATTCCACTGCGAGGGCCGCGGCGCAGCGCGCGAGGGTGCAACGAGTGTGCGATATCCCGAGGAAACTCTGCCGACCACGATGGAGGAGGGACCATGCCTGTGTATTAGACGGCGAGTTATACCGTGAAGGGTGAGGCGCTGCCCAAGGTGCTGCAGGCAGTGACCGAGTTCGTGGCCTATGTGCGTGAGAACGAGGCAGGGACGTTGGCCTACAGCGCGTGGCAGGATGCGGCCGACCCGGTTCGCTTTGTGCACCACATCGTCTTCGCCGATGCAGGAGCGCACCAGGCGCACAGATCCTCGCGTGCCGTGCAGCGCTTCACCGCCGTCCTGTACCCCGAAGTGCAGGGCCAGGTGGAATTCCGCGAATACACCCAGGTGGCCTCGACCGAGCCGCGCTGAACCCGCCCGGAGATGTCGCTCGCGGCTGGGTATAATCGCACAAACACGTTGTGCTGCGCCGAGGCTCATGCCGATGCCATCCCATCATCGACGTCGCAATCTCCTCCCATTGACCGTGGCCGCGGCCTCGCTGCTCGCGTGCAACCTGGCCGGCGTACTGCAGCGTGCGCCGGATTCGGGGGCCAGGCATCGGCCCGCGGCGGCGCCGACGCAATCGGAGGCAGGCACGCTGGCCGCGTTGCCGACCGCGCTTGCGGGGATGACGCCCGCGGCGAGCGCGACGCCGGCCTCCGCGATCACTCCCAGCCAGACGCCGCAGGGTTCAGCCACCTTTTCGCTGACACGGGCGCCCTATGGCACGCCCGGCGCGAATCCGGCCGTGCCATTGCAGGATCAATGCAACGCGGCCCACTTCGTCGGCTACGTGGGCCTGGGTGATGGTGCGCCGGTGGGTGTGGCGGAGACCTTTAAGAAAGTGTGGGACGTGCGCAACATCGGCA
>JAPLGX010000111.1 GCA_026389925.1 Chloroflexota bacterium | reverse complement strand
TGTGGGCCACGATCGCGATTGTGCTTATCTACTCGATCCCCGGGACGATCATCGCGATCGCATTCAACGCCATGTTTGCGGACGTGGTGCCGCCCGAATGGCGCGGCCACGTTGTTGGACGACGCAACGCGATCATGGCGTTGGTCACCGCAGCGGCGGCGCTGCTCTCCGGCCAGATCCTCGACCGTCTGGTCTTCCCGTCCAATTATGGCGTGGTCTTCGCCTTGGGTGCTGTGGGCGGCGGGGTGAGCACCTACTTCCTCGGGCGAGTGACGCAGGGACTGCGCCCGAGGCTGCCAGCCCGCGTGGCACAGCCGCTGCTCGACGACGCGCGTCCCGGATCGTTGCGTTTCGGAGATGCCCTCCGCACGGGAGGGGCGCTGCGGTTCTTGCTGCGGGCGCGTGGCGAGGCCTTGCTGCGCTTTTCGATTCTCAAGACCTCATTCGGCCCGCTGTTGTTCGCCTACCTCGCGTTCTATACCGTGCAGTACTTCCCGGCGCCGCTCTTCCCGATTCTGTGGGTGCGCGAGCTGCAGCTCAGCGATGGATTGATCAGCCTGGGCAGCACGCTCTTCTACTTGTTCATGCTCCTGGCCTCGGTGATGTTCTCTCGACTCGCCCATCGGCATGGCTACCACCGCGTGCTCGTTGCGGGCGCATTGCTTTACAGTCTGTATCCCTTGATTCTTTCGTATGCCCAGGGAGTTGCCCCCTTTCTCGTTGCCTCCGCTGCAGGCGGGGTCGCCCTCGCGCTGCTCAGCGGCGGACTGGTGAGCCGCCTCATGGAGCGGGCGCCGGAAGACGACCGGCCAGCCGCCATGGCTTTTCACAACCTGGCCCTTAACATCGGAATCTTGGTTGGCCCGTTGGCCAGCCCGATCATTGCCGAATGGAGCGGAGTCCGGATGGCGGTTCTGCTGGCGGCCGGATTGCGATTCGTGGGGGGGCTGCTTCTCTGGCGCTGGGGCTAGGTCGCCTCGCCTCGGGGGTAGGACCGCTCATCCGAGTCGCCAACTGGAGCATGCCCCGAAGCCAGCCTCACTTGCCCGGCTCGGTGCGATGGCCGACCAACATCAAGCCGCGATCCCGCGGGCGACGGTCTCTGGTTGCCCTAGGTTCACCTCGCGAGTGTCAAATCCCTCTAGACCCAAATCGGCCACGGCACACTTCGCCCAGACCCTGGCAAGGGAAAGCGGGGCTGGCGCACCAGCCGGTGCACACGCCGGCTGAGCGCGGTCACCTCCTGCGGGGTCAACAACTCGCTTAGGCCTTGGCGAAGCAAGGCATCACCCTTCAGCCGCGCGCCAAGCTGCTTCATGTCGGCGACCAGCGCCGGAGGAATCTCCTCACCGGCGAAGTCCCAGATGACGGTGCGCAACTTGGGTTCCGCGTGGAAACACAAACCGTGGTCGATGAGCCACAGATGGCCCTCACGGTCGCGGGCGAGGTGCCCGGCCTTTCGGTCCGCGTTGTTCGCCAGAGCGTCGAATGCCGCTACTTGGCGAAGATCGTCGGCCGCAGTCTCCCGCACGCTGAAGTAATCCTGTTCGAGGTCGAGATCGCGATAGGCCTGCAGTGATCCTTCGCCATAAGGCCCATCGAGGCGCAATACGGTCGGCGGGATAAGATCCCAACCTAGCGCCTGGCTCACCAGGTAGGCCGCCACTTCACGGCGTGCCAGGCTCCCGGATTCAAAATCCCACAGCGGCTGTTCTCCCTGGGCGGGCTTATAGACCGCGCGCAGCGGGGTATCCGCCCCAGGCGGGCGCACTTCACAAAGGAAGGTGTAGTTGGACCCAAACTCGAACAGCCCACGCACGATAATCGTGCCGCGGCTCAAGGCGTCCAACTCGCCAGCGGGCTGAGGAGGTTGAGGGGGCTGAGGCGCGTTACTACCCGCGTCAGTGCTTGTGGCCATTCCGTCGCGGGCAGAAGTGGCCGGAGGGGTCGATCGGCTGACCGCAGT
>JAPLGX010000426.1 GCA_026389925.1 Chloroflexota bacterium | reverse complement strand
CGGCGTGTATCTCTTCGGCGACTACTGCGCCGGCACTGTGTGGGCCCTTGCCCGCACGCCGGAGGGCGGGTGGAACGCGGTCGCGCTCCTCGCCACCGGCCTCAACATTTCCTCGTTCGGCGAGGACGAGGCGGGCGAGATCTACCTGGTCGACCTGGGCGGCGGCGTGTACCGGCTCGGGGCGGGGTCATAAACCAGGGCCTGCACGGTTTCTCGGCAGAAGTCCGCGACGAACTGCGGGGTGACACGAACGGCGCGCTGGATGTCGTCCACCCTCGCCCCTCCGCAGCCCTCACGCCGAACGTAAAGGGGCGCACGGTCCCGCGTGTAGTGCCGGACGACGAGACGCGTACGGCCTGGGTCAGCCTTCCTTCAGCGAATCTTGGTGGGGGGTTCGGCGACCATAACGCCGAGGCATCCGAACGGGCTGGGCGGCGGGGTCAAGGCGGCAGGCTCAATCCTCGCTCGCCGCCAGAAGCCAATCGCCGGCCCAGCGCCATTGGAGAGGTGAGGGCACGCTCTGCTGCGGAGGCGTGGACTCCAAAGTCAGGAGGAGCGCTTGCGCCCTGGGATGCATCCGCGCTGCGGCGGCCAGCGCGCGCACCTCACGCTGGAAGGTTTCAGGTTCATGCACGTCCACCGAGACCTGAATGAGAAGGGGCGGGCGGCCCGGCGTCGAGGCCAGGAAATCCACCTCATATCTCTCGGCGGTCCGGATGTAGCTAACCTCGTAGCCGCGGCGCTCCAACTCGAGCAAGACCACGGTCTCGAGCGCGTGTCCGAGATTGGGCCGGCCTGAGCTCTCGTAGATCGGGATCAGCCCTGGATCCACCGGATAGATCTTCCGCGGATGGACCATCCTTTGGCGCTCGGAGGCCGTGTGCAACGAGACCGAGCGGATGAGACACGCGTCCTCCAGGAAACCCAAATAGGCGTGCAGGGTGTCCTTGGCCACAGCCAGACCCTGGGAACGCAGACGAGCGTAGAACTTCTGGACGCTGAACAACCCGGCGGGACTCGCGAGCAGATGCCGCTGCAGCCTGCGCAGCGGCAGCGGGTTCGAAACGGCATGCCGCTCGATCACATCGCGCAAGACAACCACATCGACGTAACTGCGCAAGAGAGCGGTCCGATCTCGCTCATCAATTCCCTGGGCTTCGGGAAACCCGCCCACGGTAAGATAGCGACGGAGACGATGATCCAGGTCGGACCGTCTGCGCGCGGTCAACCTCTTCCAGGCTGCCTCTGGCTCCACGCCCGCGTGCCGCAGCGCCTCGCGGAAACTGAACGGGTAAATCAGGACCTCCAGCGACCGGCCGCGCATGCTGGTCGCGACCTCTCGGCTCAGAAGCCGGGCGGAGGATCCGCTGAGGAAGAGGCTGGCCTTCTCGGTGTCGATCAGCCGGCGGACGAACCTCTCCCATCCCGGCACGGTGTGCACCTCATCGAAGAAGAACGTCACCCGAGGGTCACCGCGCAGCGCCGGATAGTCTCGGAAGTATTCTTCGACCAGCCAGGCGAGGTCGGCAGCCTGCGTACCGGCCAACCGGTCATCCTCCAGGCCGAGCAGAAGCAGCGCCTCACGAGGCGCCCCGGCCGCGAGTCTCTCACCCAGGCACTGCCAGAGATAGGTTGTCTTTCCGCTGCGCCGGACTCCGATCACGGCCAGGGCCTTGCCGGGGACTCTGGGCAGGCGGACGTCTCGCCGGGTGAAACCTGGCACTGGACCGCCGAGCGCCTCCGCCAGCTTCAGTCGAAGCATCTCACGCATAATTATCCTTTCAGGAAGGAGAATAATGGTCAATATTGTCCCTGCCAGAAGGACAATATCCCACGGAGTCGTCCTTCCGTGCAAGGACCCGGCTCGCCGATGTGGCTTTCTGCGGCCAACGCCCGCGGTGGTACTCTCGATATCGAACCTCTTTTCTTTTCCAGGCCGATGACATGATTGTCAAGCTCCCCCTGTGATTGATGGCGGCAGGGCTTGCCGCACGCGCGAAGGCGCGAGGCGGTAGCACAGCACGGCCGAGACGGGAGCATGAATGTGCAAGTTGAACGTCCAACGGCTGGCGAGCCTCGGTGCCCGAGGGCACGATGATCCTGCCAAGAGACCAACCCGGACTAGACACTGTTCTTCAAGTCCCTTTGTGAATAGGGGAACCTCGACGCTGGTAAACTGGAGGTCCGGGGCCAGGGCTCCCTATTGTTCTCGACTCCCTTGTCCTCAGGCCGGACGATCTTACCCATCTCGAAACAAAGGACACAAGATGGCAGAACGCACAGTCATGACCAAGGTAACGCGTAACGGGCAGATCACGCTGCCGGCCGCCGTCCGGCGTGCGGCAGGTATTCACGCGGGCGATCGGGTCGCCGTCACCCTCGAGCGCCAGGCGATCGTTCTTACCCCTAAGAGACTCGTGGACAAGAGCCAAGCCTACTTCTTCACCCAAGCCTGGCAGAAGGGCGAGCGGGAGGCCAGCCGCGACATTGGCGAGGGCCGGGTCAGCGAGCATGACGACATCGAAGCGCTGATCCAGTCCCTCGCGGCGGGGAAGGCCTGATGCATCTCCTGGTCACCGCCCGCGTGCGGCGGCGGACCAGCATTGGGTGCAGGAGGCCTGGCGTACATTGGCGGAGGACCTTCGCCGACGGGGATTGCATGTTAAGCGCGTCCGCGGCACGCAGCGCATTTGGGAGGCCCGCGCCAGCCGGTCTGTGCGGATGACTTTCGAGACGGAGGGGGATGCCCTCATCCTTCGCAATCTGGGCCGACATGATGAGGCGCTGGGCAGCCCGTGATCGGCGCGGCGTCTCGTGCATGGTCTTTCATCCTTGACCGCCTGGGTCACCTCTGGCATGGTATAATCTGCGCTCGCCGCCCGGGCTGACGGAGGGCGGCAATCTTTTCCTGGAATGGGGTGTGGCATGAGCGATCTCCTGAAGGCCGTTGAGGCCCCGGTCAATCCAAACATTCCCGAGCTGAACCCGGGCGATTCGGTGACGGTCTCGGTACGCATCAAGGAAGGCGACAAGGAACGCATTCAGGAGTTCCGCGGCACGGTCATCCGCAAGCGCCGCGGCGGCAACCAGGCCTCCTTTACCGTGCGCCGCCTGGCCTCGCACGGCATCGGCGTCGAACG
>JAPLGX010000128.1 GCA_026389925.1 Chloroflexota bacterium | reverse complement strand
CCGTGGCGCATCTACCGCGGCGACCCGCTGTGGGTGCCGCCGCTTCTGCCCGAGCGCGCGAAGACGATCGACCCTCGGCACGGCGCGTTCTTCTTGCGCGGCCAGGCCGAATTCTTCATCGCCTGGCGCGCGGGACGGCCGGTGGGCACGATCTGCGCGGCAGAGGACCGAGTCACCAATGCCCAGCGCGGCAAGCGCGACTGCATGTTCGGCTTCTTCGAATGCGTCGAGGATCAAGCGGTGGCGTTTGCTATGTTCGACCACGCCGCGGGCTGGGGACGCGCCCGCGGGCTGGACTCGCTTTACGGCCCGTGGAACCTGGACTACGAGGATTCGTACGGCGTGCTGCTGGAGGGCCGCGACCGGCCGCCGGTCCTCTTGTGCGGGCACACGCCGTCTTACTATCAGCCGATGCACGAGGCTTATGGGTTTCTCCCTGCGCGCGGCGATAACCTGGCCTACGAGATACAACTCCACCACGATACGCCCGCCTTGCAGCTCATCGCCAAGCTGGCCGAGCGCATGCGGCGGCGCGGCACGATAACGATACGCCATGCCGACCTCGCGCATTGGGAAGAGGAGGTGGACCGCCTGGTGCCGCTGATGAATGCCGCCCTGGCGCACCTGCCGGATTTCATCCCCTGGCAGCCTGAAGCCTTGCGAGCCACGCTGGGTGCGTTTCGCCAGGTCGCGGATCCCGAACTCGTCCTCTTCGCCGAGGTGAAAGGGCGCGTGGTGGGCTGGTTCCCGGCGGTGCCCAACATCAACGAGGCGCTTATCCACGCCAACGGGCTGCGCTACCCGTGGGACTATGCGCGCCTGGCCTGGCACATGCGCACGCGGCCGAAGTGCGCCGCCATCAAGAGCGGGGTGGTGCTGCCCGAATACTGGGACACGGGAGTGAGCGTGCTGCTCTTCGACGAGATGGCGCGGCGGCTGCATGCTAAGGGCTATGCCTGGGCGGATCTCTCACTGACCTCGGACGACAACCCGTACGCGCCGCACCTCATCGAGCGGGCCGGGGCGACGGTTTACAAGCGCTACCGCGTATACCGCAAGCCCATCAGCCCTTGAACGTACTGAGCGTGGAAGGGCAAGGCGCCGGCCACGCAGGTGGGCTGAACACAGCTGACGGACTCTCAATGACATTGCGGCCGCCGTTCATGGGGTGTTGCCTTCGCATCCTGCGCGCAGCGCCGCTCGCGGCGCCATGATTGGGCATCAGACGGAGGTGCACCTCGCCAAGTAGTGCCTGGATGACGAGTGTGTATAGACATGTGCCAGGGATCGACGCGATGCAAGTGGACGACTGCTCGGAGTGTTCGACCACGGTGGACGGCGGACACCCGCAACCGAGGATGCAATTCCGGCAGGCCATTGGCGCGTGGGAAAACGCCGCCAGAGGGCGGCGCTGATCGGCTGTCGGCGGACGGCCAGGTAAGGATTGGCTGGAGACAGCGAGTCGGCGGCCTGATTCCAGACGACCCGCCTCAGCATCTTCCTGTCGATGTGGATAGAAGAACGAGTTATCCACAAGCGAGACGTACCGCGAACCGCGCGGTTGGCAGCGCCTGTCCCCGCCTACTGCACGTGACAAACGTATGGTCCCGCGAGGATGCTTGTCATGGCAATGCCTCCTGGAAGCGTCTAACATCTAAAATGTCTCACTTCACAGGACCCGCTCAGTGCGACCGAGACTGCAGAACATCCGCTTGCTCGTTCGTCCGAGTCCGATCGGAACCACAGGCGCCCGCCAGTGGGTTTCTGAAGCGCAACGAGGTTCTGGCCCAGCCCTCAATTCACAACGAACCGCATACGGGGGTTTGGACGCATG
>JAPLGX010000438.1 GCA_026389925.1 Chloroflexota bacterium | reverse complement strand
GTTCCGGCTTTCATCCGCGTGGAGCCGGCGATGACCTCGGGGCCGACCACCGGCGCGATGGTGATGCCGGCAGCGCGGGCGATTTCCGAATCGGGGTTGCAGGTGACCGCGATGGTCGCGGCGCCCCGGCTGCGCGCATAGCGCAGCGCGCCGATCACGTACGGCGTGCGGCCGCTGGCGCTCAGCCCCACCACCGCATCGCGCGCCCCCACCCGCTTCTTCTCGAGGTCGCGCCGGCCGAGCGCGGGCGAGTCCTCGTTGGCTTCCGTGGCCCGGTGAAGGGCGCGCACTCCGCCGGCCATGATCCCCTGCACCAACGACGGCGGGGTGTTGAAAGTGGGCGGGCATTCCGAGGCGTCCAGCACCCCCAGCCGCCCGCTGGTGCCCGCCCCGATGTAGAACAGGCGGCCGCCGGCGCTGAGCCGCTCGACGATGGCCTCGACGGCCCGCGCCATAGCCGGAATCTCCCGCTCGACCGCGGCCGCCACCCGCGCGTCCTCGCGATTGATAATTCTGAGGATTTCTTCTGACTCCGCCTGGTCAATCCGCGTGGATGCCGGGTTCTGCTGTTCCGTAACCAGGCGAGAGAGGCCCGCAGTGCTTGCTTTCCCCATAGGCGCAACCGGGTATTGTACTACGCCGTTCTTGTACCGCTGGCGTCCCGCCGGCCGGCCCCTGCCAGTTCACCCCGGCGTGCCGGCGCCAAGCTCTCTGCGGTCCACTCGCCGGTCTCCCAGCGGGGCTTGATGCTGGGCCCAATTCTGGCTAGAATCTAGCCAGAATGAGATACGAGATCGTGATCGCCCCGGAGGCGGTCGGAGACTTGAAGTGGCTGAAAGCCCATGATCGTGCTGAGTTATACGACGCAATCGAGAGGCACCTGCGTCACGAACCGACCAGGACGAGCAAGAGCCGCATCAAGCGCCTGCGGGGCATATCCCGGCCGCAGTTCCGCCTTCGCGTCGGCCACGTGCGTGTCTTCTATGACGTGTCGGAAACGACCGTCGAGGTGCTGGCCGTAGTGCCGAAGGACCAAGCCGACGCTTGGCTTAGAGAGGCGGGTGAACAGAAATGAGGAAGGCCGCGTTATCCGAAGTGAAGGACGATCTGTCAAGATACCTCAAGCTTGCCGAGAAGGAGGAGATTGTAATCACGCGGCACGGCAGGCCCGCGGGTGTGCTGATCGGGTTCGAGTCCGAGGACGATTGGTTTGACTATCGCCTGGAGAACGATCCGCGCTTCCTGAAGCGCGTGGAAGCAGCTCGAAGCAGCCTCCGGGCCGGGCGGGGGTTGAGCTTGGAAGAGGTCGGCCTGTCTCCACGGCAAGCGCGCGGGGTCACGTTACGCGCGAAGGTGCGTAAACCAAGCGACGTAGCACCATACCGCCGCAGGCGTTCGATGGGCGGGCAACCGGGGTTTACCCCCGAGGAATGGGAACGGCTTACCGGAACGAGGATAACAGGGGAACCGATTGAGGAGGCCCCCCCTCAACCTCCTGGTCCAGGCTAGTGTGCTGAGTCATCAATTCGTTGCATAAGTTGGCCGTTCCCGGCTATACTGGCCCAACCTTCGAGGAGGTGGACCATGCGTACGGGTCGGCCGA
>JAPLGX010000094.1 GCA_026389925.1 Chloroflexota bacterium | reverse complement strand
TAGCCGATACGCTGCCCGAACCGTTTTCAGCTTGAGCGTGCGAGAGGTAGCCTCGCTTCTCGCGGGCGAATGCGGCAACGTCGAACGCGGCCGCACTGGCGGAGAAGACCACCTCACTATCGGGCATGAGTTCGTCGCTCGCGGTTGTGCGTCCCAGGCGCCCGGGCACGACTAACTGCAGCCCCGGGCTGAGCAGCCCCTGCGGGGGCGGGCTGCCCTGCAGTACCCGAATGTCGTCGGGTGTCACGCCGAAGCGGATGGCAAGCGTATTGAGGGTGTCGCCGGCTTGAACCCGGTAAACGATGGGCAGGCTGGCCGTCGCCACCTGCGTGGGAGTCGCCGGAAAGGTTGGCGAGGCAGGCGGGACGAGAGTCCAGATCGTGGTCGCGCTGGGCGGCGGCCCCAGCGTGGCGCTCGGCACCGGCGGGGTGTCCGTCGGCGGCACGCGGCTGGGCGTGAGTGTTGCCGGGGCCGCCACCGTCGGCAGCGGCGTTCCTTCACCCGGCAGGAGGATGCCCTGGCGTGCACAGGCGAGGCTCACCACCGCAATCGCGGCGGCGGCAATGCGCCACGCGCTGTGATTCATTCCGTGCGCTGGCAAAGGGAGCTCCCGTTTCTAGGGGGTAATGGCATTCGACGAAGCGCGGCAATCGCAGGCTTCCATGCGCGCGTCACCGCGCGAGAGTGTCCCATCATACTCCCGACCCAAACCGGCCGAGATCCATCCGCCCAGCGCAAAAGGCAGCGCGCCATCGGCCGCGATCCATTCGCCGTTGAACTTGCGAGCAATGTGCAAGTGTGTGCCGGTCGACACACCGCCCTCGCATGAGGGATGACCGATGCGGTCTCCCGTTTGCAGGTACTTTCCGAAAGGCACGCGATCGTACGAGGCGACATGCATGTAGAAGATGACCCAACCGGTTTGTTCGTGCCCGTCTCCGTCCAGATCCTGCACCACGGCGCCTTCGTCGCTGCGCACAATGAGGCCCGGCGCGGCGGCTGCGACCCAATCGGTGCTCGAGGAACACCCCAGCGGCACGCTGCCGGGTGCAAAGTCGAGAGCGCCCCAAGCCGAGCCGGTGTCCCATGCGCCATGCGGCCCGCCGGTGAAATACCACGTGTGCCCATTCTCGAAGGGCAGGCGCAGCTCGGGTTGAGTGAGGTCGGGGGGCACAAGGGGTTCATAGGCCCAGTCGAATGGGTAGCCGAAAAACGTGTCATACGTGGCGATCAATCCCTGTTCGCCCACGGCGCGCTCCCAGTCGCCGCGAGAGTAAAGTTGAGCCATGAGCTGCTGCACCGCGGCCGTTCCGGCATTGATCCCTGGGCCGGCCCGGATTGCGCTGCCGTCGCTAAACGTCCAGTAGTCCGATCCTCCGGCGCGCCAGGTGTAGTAGCCGCGATTGAGCTCGTTCGCCGCCCAGGTCAATTGCCGGTACAAGCCATCCCGCCCCGAAAGATAGACGATCGGAAACCCCTGGCGAAATGCCGACGGGCTGCGGTTGGTGACCCACCCGCCGGTGTATTCCACAACGGCCAGCAGCAGGCGCGGGTTGACGGAGTAGCGCTGGCTGACGAGCTCCACAATCTCAGCGCCGCTGCGATCCCGCCCGTCCACGTTCTGGTCGTACGCCGCAAGGAATCCTCCCTGCGAGTCCACAAATCCTTCGATGTCGAAATCCATCGAGCCGGGTCCATACACCAATTCGGAATCGGGGATGATCTTGAAACTTGGTCCCGGCTGCTCTGAATCCGGTATGGGTATTTCGACGTGCTGACCGATCTCTAGGCGACTTGGATCCAGAGTTGGGTTGCGCGCTTGGAGAGCTGCCAGGCTCACTCCGAAGCGAACCGCGATCGCCCCCAGCGTATCTCCGGGCTGGACGGCGTATGACGCAGGTTGTGCTGCAAGGCTAACTGAGGCGCGAATCGGATCCGGGGTCGGGGTGCGCCGGGTGGAGGCAACCGGCTGGAAAGCCGTTGGGCCGGCAGGCACCGGTTCCACAAAGGGCAGGGGCAAATTGCGGATAGGTATCGCCACGCCGCTGCGCGAACAGGCCAAGCCGGCCAGCCAAAGCCCGGCCGCAAGTGCTGCCGCCCGCCCCGCCAGACGGAATCCCGTCATCCTCTCCACCTCCCTGCCCCCAGGGCAGCAGGAGGCGTGCCAGCCCAGACTCCCTTGCGGCAAGCCTGATAATGGGGGACGGTGCAGCACCTATTGATATTTGGCCGCGCGGCAGGTATCATTACGGGGATAGGGTCGGCGGCCTCGTCCAACAAAAAGGTCGGTGTCCGACCCGGCACACCGACCCCAACCGGCCTTGATGAGTGGCTAGCCCGTTTTCACCATCGTCCGGATACACTTGGTGCACAGCACCTTGTGCACCCTCCGCCGGCCTTCGAGCACACTGACCTTTTGCAGGTTCGGCCGGAACGCACGGCGAGTCGCCCGGTTGGAGAAGCTGCGATTGTGTCCGAAGCTGAGCGCCTTGCCGCAATGTGCACACTTGGCCATGACGTGAGATTCCTTTCCGTCTTCTTGGTCGAATGACATTTCAATCTTACCATACCGTCCGGCGCCCGACAAGGACGGAGGGACGCCGTGCGGCAGGGGCCATCGCGGATGACGACGACTGAACTCACCTCCCTGGGGTCAATTAGCATTTCGCGCCGCGCCATCGCGACGCTCGCGAGCCATGAGGCACAGGCCTCCTACGGCGTGGTAGGCATGGCCGCCCACCGCATGATCGATACCTGGATCGGCCCGATCGCCCGCGACCCGCGGCAAGGGGTGGAGGTCACGGTCGAGGCGGAGGGTCTGATCCTCGACGTCTACGTCGTCCTCGAATACGGCCTGCGCATCACGACTGTCACGCGCAGCATGGCGGATGCCGTTCAATACCAAGTGCAACGGGCCTTCGGGGTGCCGGTGCGCGCCGTCCATGTTCATGTGCAGGGCCTGCGCGTCAGCAATCTAGACTGACTCTAGCCCAGGACGCAGGATTGAATTGCGGATGATGACAGCCAAAGAGCGGCCGTCGCAGGGGTCGGCGAGCGGCACGCCTCCCGAACCCGAAGCCCTCGACGGTCACCTCCTGCGGCACTTGGCCAAAGCCGGTCTGGCCTGGCTGGGCGTCAATCAACAAACGGTCAACGCGCTCAACGTCTTCCCGGTGCCCGATGGTGATACCGGCACCAACATGCTGCTGACCATGCAGGCCGCCTGCCAGGAGATGGGCGAGACCCGCGAGGCGAATGCCGGCAGGGTGGCCCACACCCTGGCGCACGGCGCGCTGATGGGCGCACGCGGTAATTCGGGAGTTATCCTTTCGCAATTGTGGCGCGGCCTCTCGCGCAGCCTGGACCAGATGGCGGAAGTCGATTCGCCCGCACTGGCGCGCGCGTTGGCTGCGGCACGCGACACGGCTTATCAGGGCGTTGTGCGCCCGGTGGAAGGGACGATCCTGACCGTGGCGACGGAGGTGGCCCGGGAGGCACAGGCCGCCGCGGACGCAGGGGCTAGGCCCGTGGTGCTGCTCGAACGCGTCGTGGCTGCTGCCGACGAGGCCGTGCAGCACACGCCCGAACTCCTGCCCGTGCTGCGGGAAGCCGGCGTGGTCGACTCGGGCGGCAAAGGATTGTTCTTCATCCTAGAAGGCATGCTGCGCTTCGCCAAAGGGCAGCCCCTCGATCAGCCCACGATTGCCGTGCAGCCCCTCTCGGCCCTCAATCTGCGCCAGGCCGAGGAGTCGGCCGAACCGGGTCAGGATTTCGAGGTGGTCATCGATTTCCGCCCGGGCGAGCCGCTCAACCTGGACACCTTCTATGCCCGCCTGCAGGAGATGGGGACATCGATTCAGGTGGGGCAAGGCGACGAGTTCTACCGGCTGCATATTCATGTGCCGACCGACATGCGTTTTCGGACAATCGAATACGTGGAGCGTCTTGGATCTGTAAGCACAATAGCCGTGGAGAACCTTCGCGAGCAAATGGCTGAACGCGCCAAAGCAGCGGGCGTGGGCGAGCCGCTGCACTTGGCCTCGGTGGCCCCAGGACAAATCGCCGCTGTGGCTGTGGCGCCTGGCCCGGGCATAGCTCGCATATTCGCCGACCTGGGCGTGGCAGCTATCATCTCGGGTGGTCAGACGATGAACCCGAGCACGCAAGAAATCCTTAACGCCTTTGAGAACCTGCCCACCGAGCGCGTGCTGATCTTGCCCAACAACAAGAACATTCAACTCGCGGCCGAACAGGTACGAGAGCTGACCGTGAAGAGCGTGCGCGTCATCCCCTCGCGAACCATCCCTCAAGGGGTCGCTAGCATCCTAGCCTTCTCGAGTGAAGGAGATTTGGACGAGGTTGCGCACGCCATGACCACTGCGATGAGCCACGTGGACAGTGGGGAAATCACCCTCGCGACGCGCAGCGCGGAACTCAATGGGGTGCACGTCAGCGAAGGCCAGGTGATCGGTTTGCACAACGGGACGCTGGTGGTCAGCGGCGACAGCATCGAAACGGCGCTGCTCGAATTGCTCGAACATATGCAGGCCGCGCAGCACGAGCTGATCACGCTCTACTACGGCAGCGATCTCACGGCAGACCAGGCCAACCTCATCAAGGATCACGTTCGCGAGCGTTATGGCTCTCAGGATTTGGAGATGGTCGACGGCGGGCAACCGCATTACCCCTTTATCCTTTCGGTGGAATAGCCCGGCCGGAATGAACATGGCACCGGCGGACGCAGGGCAGATATGAGTAGACTGCGCGTGGTCACCGATAGCACGGTGTGGCTGGCCGACCCGGAATTCGCGGCCAAGCACAATACGGTCATCCTGCCCCTCACCATCCATCTGGGCACCCGCTCCTACCTCGATGGAAGCGAAATCTGCGCCGGCGATTTGCAGCCGGCCGCCGGCACGCCGTGCGTGCTGCCGGTGGTGGCCTCGCCCAGCGTTGAGACCTACATTTCGGTCCTCGAAAGCCTGACCCACTGCGCCTCCGACATCTTGTGCCTGCATGTGTCCGGCAAACTGTGCCGCACAGTGCGCAACGCGCGCGCCGCGAGCGAGACCCTGCAGGGGCGAACGAACATCGCGGTGATCGACTCGCTGACCACCTCCGCAGGTCTGGGCCTCCTGGTGGAAGAAGCCACACGCCTGGCGGAGGAGGGCGCTTCACTCGAAGAAGTTGTGCGCCACATCCGCTACCTGATTCCCCGCCTGTATGCGGTCGCGCTGGTTGAGGACTTGGCCTACCTGCAGCGCGCCGGGCATCTGAGCCGCTCGCAGGTTCTGCTCGGCGAAATGATGGGCATCAAACCATTCCTTTCCCTGGAAGACGGCAGCTTCGTCCCGCTGGAGAAGGTGCGCACGCGCGAGCAGGCCATTGACAAACTCATCGAGTTCGTGGGCGAGTTCTCGCACCTGCGCCAATTGGCCATCTTGCAGGGCTCCGACCACCTCCAGGCCGACGTCGAGGTGCTGATCGAACGCGTGCGGGAGATCTTCCCCACCTGCCCGATTGTGATCGCGCGCCTGGGCGCCTCGGTGGCCGCGCTGCTGGGACCGCGCGCACTGGGCCTGGTGGCCTACGATATGCCGGCCGCCTAAGGCACGGAGGCATCCTATGCAAACGGGCATCGTCACCGACAGCACGGCGGACATCCCCGCGGCCGAAGCCGAGCGACTGGGCATCCAGGTTGTGCCCGCGGTGGTCGTGATGGACGGCAAGGCACTGCGCGAGGGCATCGACATCACCCGCAGCCAGATGTACGAACGCATTCCGGATCTCGCCCGTCTGCCCACCACCGCCGCGCCCTCCAGCGGCACGTTTGAGGAGGCATACCACCGGCTGTTCGCGCGCGGGGTGAGCGAGATTCTCTCAATCCACGTTTCCTCCAAGCTGAGCGGCATGTCGAATGCGGCGCTGGTGGCGGCCCAGAAGTTTCGCGGCAAGGTGCATCTGTTCGACAGCGAGCAGGTCTCGCTTGGCCTGGGTTTTCAGGTGATGGCCGCAGCTGAGGCAGCACTGCGCGGCGCGACGCCCGCGCAGCTCCTCCTGTTCCTCGATCAAATCAAACCCCGCGCGCGATTGATTGCCATGGTCGATCGCCTGGATAATCTGCGCCGCAGCGGGCGGATCTCCTGGCTGCGCGCCGAGCTGGGCAGCCTGCTGCAAATCCGGCTTGTGGTCACGGTGGCCGAAGGTACGGTGCGCAAGCTCTCGGAAGTGCGCACCCGCGCTCGCGGCCTGCTGCACTTGGTGGAGGTGGCGCGCAGCTGGGGCGTGATGGAGCGGCTGGCTGTGCTGCATGTCGGCGCCGAGAACGAGGCCCGCGGGCTGCTGGAGCAGCTGGCGGCACTGCCCGGCCTGGAGACGCTGTTCGGCGCGGGCGATCCCTGGCTTGTCGAAGCCACGCCCGTCATCGGCATTCACACCGGGCAAGGCGCAGTGGGGCTGGCGGGCATTCGCCGCGCATAGTCCCGGGGTCCGCCGTCGGCAGGCGGCACCCCGCGTATAATCCATCTTCATGAATCCTGCCCTCGAACGACTCAGCAAGATCATTCGCCTTGAGGCTGAACGCGGCTACGACAACCGTGCCGTGATGGGTGGCCTGGAGCGCATCCTGGAGAGCTGGACGCAGGAGGCGCAGGCCGGAGGCCTGCCCGCGCGCGCCATCCAACTTGTGGAGAGCCGGCTGCGTGACTACGACCGTCTCTCGCCCGCTTCCCGCGAAGAAATGCTGCGCGGCCTGTGGCACAGCCTGAGCGGCACGCAGGCGGGTGAGCCGGCCGATCAGCTGGCCCCCACCCCTGCGGCCCCTTCGAGCCCGACCGTGGCGGTCTCCGCGCCCGCCCCCGTGGCCGCAGCCGCGCCGCCCCCCGCTTCCGCGAGTGGAGCCCCCGCCTCGCCCTCTCCATCGGAGCACGCCCAGCCTCCTCCGCCAGCCGAGCCGCCGGCGCGCGATCTGTCGGCGCTCAAGTCGCCGCTGACCGTCATCAAAGGGGTGGGGCCGCAGACCGCGCAGACCATGGAACGCCTTGGTCTCTTCAACCTGGGCGATCTCCTGTGGTTCTTTCCACGCCGCTTCGTCGATTATTCGAGTCTCAAACCGATCAACCGGCTGTGGTATGGCGAGGTGGTCACGGTTATCGGTGCGCTCGACTCCGTCGAGACTCGCCGCACGCGCGGTGGGCAGCGCGTCATCGTCGAAGCCGTGGTGAGCGACGGCAGCGGCGCGCTGCGCGTCACCTGGTTCAACCAGCCCTGGCTGGCACAACGCTTCCGCAAGGGCGATATGCTGGCGCTTTCCGGGCGCATCGATCAGTACCTGGGCCGCCTGACCATGACCAGCCCGGAATGGGAACTGGTTGAGCGCCAGCAATTGCACACTCGAGGCATCGTGCCAATCTACAGCCTGACCTCCGGCCTGCATCAGAAATCGATGCGGCGCATGATGGAAAGCACCGTGCGCTACTGGGCCCCGCGCATGCCCGAGCCGCTGCCGAACGATCTGCTCAAGAATGGCGGGTGGATGGGGCTAAGTGCGGCACTGCAGCAGGCGCACTTCCCGGACTCATGGGAGAGCCTGCGCGCGGCGCAGCGCCGGTTGGCCTTTGACGAACTACTGTGCCTGCAAATCGGTGTGCTGCAGCAAAAGGCGGATTGGGAGGAGGCGCGAGCCACCTCGTTTTCCGCTCCGGAATATCTGGCCGAGTGGAAATCCGGTTTGGGCTATGCGCTCACGGCGGCTCAGGAGCGCGCCCTGGGAGAGATACTGGCCGATCTGGCGTCGGGCCGGCCGATGAATCGCTTGATGCAGGGCGACGTCGGATCGGGCAAGACAGCCGTTGCCGCCGGCGCGGCATATGTGGTGGCCTGCCATCAAGGCCAGGTGGCCGTCCTGGCGCCCACGAGCATCTTGGCCGAGCAGCACTTCCGCACCTTCACACGCTTCTTGGCCGGCGAGGAGGACGAGGCCCGCGAGCCTTCGGCCTACCCAGTACGGCGCGACGAGATTGCGCTGCTCCTTGGCGCAACACCCGAGGGCGAGAAGGCCGCCATCCGCGAGGGTCTGGCTTCGGGCAAGATACGCGTGGTGATCGGCACCCACGCGCTTCTCGAACCGACCG
>JAPLGX010000333.1 GCA_026389925.1 Chloroflexota bacterium | reverse complement strand
ACATCAACGAGCACCGCCGGGGGCAGCGCTACGACGTCATCGTGCTGGACGCCGCGCCCACGGCCGAGTCCATGCGTTTCGTCAGCATGCCCACGACGCTGGACTGGTACATGAAGCACATCTTCCCTTACCAGCGCGGTTTTCTGAAGGTCGTGCGGCCCGTGGCCAATCGCATCGCCCCCTTCGAGCTGCCGCCCGACAGCTACTTCGCCAACGTGGAAAGGCTGTTCGAGCGCCTCGAAGGCGTGGACGAGCTGATGGAGGATCCCCGCATCACCAGCGTGCGCCTAGTCACCAACCCCGAGAAGATGGTGCTGCGCGAGACCCAGCGGGCCTTCGTCTACTTCTCCCTGCACGGACTTACCGTGGACTTCGTGATCGCCAACCGCGTGCTGCCGGCCTCCGTCAGCGACGCCTACTTCGCGGAATGGCATAAGGCGCAGGACCGCACGCTGCGGGAGATCGACGAGTACTTCGCCCCGGTGCCCGTCAAGCGGGTCCCCCTGTTCACCTGCGAAGTGCTGGGGCGCGAGCGCCTGGAAGAGCTGGCCCGGGTGCTGTATCCCGGTGAAGAGGACCCGGCGGCAGTAACGCGGGTGGATAGGCCCTACAGCTTCGTGAAGTGCGACGGGCATTACGAGATCCGGCTGCTGTTGCCATTCGCGGCCAAGGGCGAGATCGGCCTGTTCAAGAAAGGCGACGAACTGGTGGTCGAGATCGGCACGTTTCGGCGGCACATCGGCCTGCCGACCTCGATGGCGACCCTGACCCCCGCCCGGGCCAGGCTGGACAACAAGGTTCTTACGGTCGAAATGAAGGAGGTGCAATCGTGAGCGAGAATCAGGCGACCCCGGAGACCGGTCGGACGGTCGAGCCCTGCCTGTGCAGGGAGGCCCTCCGGCACGTCGAGAAGTTTTTCACCGTGAAATCGGAAGCCGCGCGAGAGCATTTCCGCACCTCGCGTCTGGAATTCCTGAAGGCCATTCGAACTCTTATCGACGAGCGCATCGAGCACCTGTCGCACACCGGCCAGCCGGGGACGAAAGTAACGGTCGAGTGAGAGGTGGGGCGGGCCTCCGGCCTGCGGCCGGCTTTCCAGCCGGCCTATTCCTTCAGCTCCACGATCGTCGCCCCCGCGCCGCCCTCGCCTGGCGGCGCCGGGTAGTACTTCTCGACGTTGGGATTGGCGCCCAGCAATTCGCCGATGACCCGGCGCAGCACGCCCATGCCGAAGCCGTGAACGATGCGCAAGCGCTCGAGCCCGGCCAGCACGGCGCTGTCCAGAAACTTGTCCACGCGCGCGATGGCCTCCTCGGCCCGCAGGCCGATCACGTTGATCTCCCGCGCACTCGCTGCCGCCTCCGGCGCGGACTCGAAAGAGACTCCCCTGGGCAGCCGCGGCCCTTCGCCCGCCTCGGGCAGCACCTCCAGCACGTCATCGCGGGAAACCTGCATCCTGAGCCGCCCGGCCTCAACCTCCAGGGCCTCCGCGCCGATCAGCCGGCGCACGCGCGCCGGCTCGCGAATGCCTCGCAGGCGCACCCTGACGCCCTCGGCCAGGGCCGGCGGAGCCACTTCCCCCTGGCGCGCCTCGGCCTGCGTGGCGAGCACCGTGCCGTCGAACTCCTCGCGCACCTCGCGCTTGGCCCGCGCGACGCTCCGCAGGGCTTTCTTCTGCTCACCGGCTGAAGCGATCTTTTCAATTACGTCGCGCGCCTGCGACTCGAACTTCTCGAGCACCAAGTCGCACCGGCGCTCCAGTTCCTTGAGCTTGGCTGCCTCGCGCCGCTCCGACTCCGCCTTGAGCGCCCGCTGCCGCGCCGCCAGCTTCTCCTGCTCGGCCTGGAGTTCGGCCTGTAGCCGGCCCGTCTCTTCGATGCGCTGGTGCAGCTCGCTCAAGAATCTCGAAACATCCTGCTCGCGGCTGCCCAGGCTGGCGCGGGCGCGCCCGAGCAGGCTCTCCGGCAGGCCCAGCCGGCGGGCAATGTCCAGCCCGGCCGACTTGCCGGGAGCCCCGACCCGCAGAACGTAGGTCGGCTCGAGCGTCTGCTCGTCGAAGCCCATCGAGCCGTTCAGCACGCCGGGCGTCGTGGCCCCGTAGACCTTCAGCGCCACAAGATGGGTCGAGGCCAGCGTGAAGGCGCCCGAGGCGCGGAAGGTCTCCAGGATGGCTACGCC
>JAPLGX010000059.1 GCA_026389925.1 Chloroflexota bacterium | reverse complement strand
AACTCCTCTTCGAGCAGCGCGGAACAGGCATCGATCGTGGCGCGGCCGACGGCGTACCCTTTCTTGCCGCACTTGATGGCGGTCGTAAGGTAGACGCCGCGCTCGAACAAGTCCCGCATGCAGGTAACCTTGGCTCCCGCGTCGGCGAACGCCTGCATGGTGGTGCGTGCGAAGAGCGAGTCGCCGCCCGCGTAGTAATGATCGCGCAGGGCGGGCAGCGAAGCCTCGCAGACCATGATGATGGAGAGCGCGAGCGGATCCAGGTTGACACCGGGGATGGAGTAGCTGCTGCGGTTGACTTCGGCGCACGGGAAATCGCTGCAGCGGATGCGCGAACTGACCCGCATGGCCGGCCTCCCGGTGCGGCCCGCGTGACCCACGGGGGCGGGCAAGGCCGCGCGCCGAAGGGTCGAGGGGGGCGCCGCTCCTCATCCCCGATTGTAGGACAAATCGCTGCGCGCTGGGGAATGGCATGAGGCCAGACTGCGCCGCGCCAGGCAGGTGGCCACGGTTCGTTCGCGGGCTACACCGCGCTCAATGCCTACAGCAGAAAGACCGGGATGTCGGCGATGGTGTGCATCACGAAGGCCCAGCCGGAGCCGCCCGTCTCGAGCATGCTCCCCCCGAACAGGTAGGCCACCAATCCGGTGTAGATGAAGCCGATAGTGCCGGCGGGTGGTCCGTAAAGCGTGCGCGCAAGCCCGAAGAACACCGCCGTCAGCCACATGGAGGGGCCGCGGCTGATGACCTCGTGGGTGGTGGCCAGGAGGGGTGCGCGATACGAGAGTTCCTCCTCCAGCGAATTCAGGGCGGCGAACAGAATGACCGCCGGAAGCAGGGGGAGGATGTGCAGCCCATTGCTCAGTGGCGGCCCGGCGGATGGCAACGGCGAAGACGCCCACGGCCAGGGCAATGCACCCTGAGAAGATCCAGCCGAATACCTTCCACGATTCTGCCTGGCGAATGCCGAGCCAGCGGACGGGCTCAGGGGTCGCATTCCATCGGCCTGGCACGAGGCAGGCGGCCTCGCGCCGGCGCATCACGGCCCAGGTGACCAGGACGATGATCACCGTCATGCCCAAATCTGGCAGCAGCACGCCCAACCAACTGACCAGAAGGGCTGCCTGGTGGCCGCCAAGCATGCTTGCCGCACCGCGGACTGGGTCACCCATGAGAAGCCGACTTGGCCAGGTAGAAGACCGCAAAGGCAAGTCCATATTTCCACAGCGGGCGTAGTCGGGGAACCGCCAAGGCAACACTCAGAAACGCGCCCAGGAGGGCGGTCTTCGAGAGCGACAACCAGGCCGGCTCGGAGACTGTGTATCGGAGGAGCATGTTGGGCAGGTCGGAAGCGAGCAGCATGACCGCCCAGGCCAGGTAGATAAGGAGCCGATCGTGGTTGATGGCATCGGGTGAACGGGATGTTGTCATCGGTCACTTGGTTCAAATGGGGCGGATGAGATCTTTGGCGCGCGGCACTCCGGGAGGTGGGCGCTCCAAATCGATGATCGCAATTGCCTGCGGATGCCGCATCGTCCAGATGCATGCCTCGCGCATACCAAGAATGTGGTGCGTTTCGTTTCGCGGCCGGTGATCCGGCTGCCGGGGCACTTGCCAACGGCGCAGGCTAAACCGCGCCGGATCGTCGGGCGATGTGCAGGTGCTTCTCGACGATGGCGTGAACGACACCCGCTGAATCCTTGAGCTCGACGGTATACACTCGTTCGGTCTTGGGTTGTGTGGCGAGTTCGGTGCGAATCGCCTCGATGCTTTGCAGATCGATACTGAAAGTTGCCCGAAGTGTGGTCCGCCCCGGACGCACGAAGCGGATCGAGGCAGCCTTATCCCACACGATGTAGCCTGGGCCGAGCATGCGGATGAGCATGATCATGTACACCGGGTCCATGGCGCCGTACATGCTGCCGCCGTAAATTGTGCCGACGTAATTGCGGGTGCGCCACGAGAGAGGCACGCGGATGCGGATTTCGGACCAGTCGCGGGCGATGTAGGTGATCCAGGCGCCCGTGCCGCGATAGGCCGGGAACAGGTTGAAGGCAACGCGCGCGAACAGGGTCTGGAGGGACTCGGGCATCTTCAGCTCCAACGGCTTGCTTACGGCGGCCCGCTAGATTTCTTCCCTGACGGGAGCGCGCCGCGCGACGCGCTTCACCGCAGCGACACCCCGTTCCGCCGCATCGAGATAGGGGTAGGTCTCGCTGCGCCCGATCGGTTCGCCGTTGGCGGACTTGAGGATGAAGTAGTGGCTTCCATCGGCCGCCTGCTTGCGCTCATAAAGATGGTCCTTGGTTGAGTTGTCGCGCACCGACTGGATGCCGCCCTGGGCGCCGGCTTTGGTCGTGTAGGTCTCGCTGGTGAGGATGGGTTCGTTGTTCTCGGCCGTCAGGACGAAGTGGAACTGCTTGTCGGCCGATTTCTTGAGCACGAACGATGCGGGCACGGGCTCTCCCCTTGTTGGGCGCTCGAGGCGGCGTGTACGTTGATGGACCTTCAGCGCGAATGGCTGGCGCCGAATCTCGTGCGGGTCACGGAGATTTCATCCCACGTAGTGCATCACGCTGCCGGCTGGCCAACAAGCGCGTGAAACCCATATCGTGCGGGGAGTGGCCGATCGTGGCCAGGTAGGCCCCCACTTCGCCGCGGTGATGTGTGCCGTGATTCACGACGTGCAACAAGAGATGCCACAATGTTCTGGTGCGCGGCCGTGCCCGCCCCCAGGCGTAGCGAACCGGCCTCCTCAGGCGCTCGTCATCCAATGATCGAACGAAGGTGAGCATACACTTGCTTTCACCGAGCCAGAACTCCCGCAGGCTGCGCACATCAGGGATGCGCGCTGCGCTCAAGATCTCGGGGGGAAAGGCCCCTTCCTGGATCGCAAGGCGCCGTGCCCACTCCACATCGGCCTGATGGAGGAGTGGGCCCAAGACGGTTGTGTGGCTGAGCCAGGTGGGCCGGGTGAGTTCTCGTTGCGAGAGGTGGGCCGCCTGGCGGAGGACGCGCAGCGTGGTCCAGCGATTGTACTCAAACAGGAGCAGGATGTCGTCTCGTCTCATCGGGTTGCTCCAGACCGGTGAGGATGGATTCCCGGAGCGATGTGCGCCTGGCGTCTCTCGGGCACGGCGGATGCGCCGGGGCGGCAGGACGGGCGCGCCCGATGAGAGCGCGCCCGCGCTTAGAGCCTTGCGCTTGGCAAGCCCGCACGGCGGCCGCAGCGCGTCACCTGGCGGCGACTCGCTGGACACGCCCCGTCAAGCTTGATATGCCGGCTGAAACTAGTAGCGGCGCTCGCGCCCGCCGGATCGCCCGCCGGGGCGGGAAGGACCGCGGCGGCCGGGGCCGCCAGGGCCGCCAGGGCCGCCAGGGCCGCCACCGCCCATGCGGTCTTCACGCGGCCGCGCCAGGTTGACCGTCAGCGTGCGGTCGGCATACTGCGTGCCGTTGAACATGCTGATGGCTTTCTGGGCATCGGCCTCGCTGCCCATCTCTACGAACGCGAAGCCCTTCGAACGGCCGGTGTCGCGATCCGTGATGAGAGTGACCGACTTGACCTCCCCCGCCTTGGCGAAGAGGGTCTGCAGATCGCTATCGCTTGTCGAGTACGAGAGGTTTCCGACGTACAGCCTGTTTTCCATGGGCAGGGTCCTGGTCTGTCCTTCCGAGGCGGCCAAACCGCCTAGCTATGCCTCTGGTGTCGGGTGGATGCTGTGCCAGAGGTGCTTCCCATCATACCATGCCTTGCCGAGGGGCGCGCGGGGGAGAGGGGGCCGGTGCGCCATGCCCTCGACGGCCGGCCGCCTGCCAACCGGCCTCCGCGAACGAGATGGACGCGGCGCCAAACAGAGTCTGGCTAATTCGGAGCACAGAGGGGAACAGAGAAGGCTAATGCCGCGGCGGCTCCCCGCGTGTCAGGGCGAGATACGCGTTGGCGACGTGGGCGTCGATCGCGGCAGGCACAGGCACGACGCACATATCGGGGCCGGCTAAGCCGTGCGCCACGGCTTCCAAGCACCGCGCCTGCAGGGTGAATCCCAGGTCCATCGACTCGATGGAATTGCCAAGAGGACGCGGCCCGACCCAATTGACTATGTGACCGCGGCCGAGCAGGGGCGATGCTGGTCAATCGCTGGGATGACGAACAATCTGCTCACCACACGCCCGGGATAAGCCTGAACCTGACAGACGTGCAGTACTCCCGGTAGCCCGGCAGGTGCTCCTGGAGCGTCCAGTCTTCGAGCGCGGTGCGGACCGCCATGGCCGCCGCCACGCACGCCGCGGGCACGATCGACCAGGTCGCGTCCAACATCAGCGGGGTGACGAGCATCGCCAGGATGCCCCCGGCGTAGGCCGGATGCCGCACGATGGCATACGGCCCCGAGCGAACGACCTGATGGCCTCGCTCGGCCTGGATCCTCACCACCGCCGAAAAGAAACGGTTTGAGACCATGGCCCAACTCGAGAAGGCGTAAGCGAGGGCCAGGACTACAGAACCTGCGACCTGGGTGGCCAAAGTAAAGTGCGGCGGCCAGCGAAAGCGATGATCCAGGCCAGCTACGAGCACGGTTGCCAGCGGGCCGGCCAGAGCAACGATGAAGACGAGCAGCCGGTCCCAGGCGGGCACCCCTTGGACCTCGCCAGCCCGCGAGCGCTCGGCAAGCATCTCGGGCGACACTTTCAACGCGATCAGCCGGCTGCCGATGACGGCAACCACGGCGAGCATGATGTAGGCCCATGCGGCGAGCCAGGCGGCTTCTCCGCCGGCAAGCAGGAGAACGAGTGGGGCGAGCAGCAGGTAAGCGGCGAAGCCCAGCACTGCCCTGGCCGAGACTCGCAGCCGAGGTGCAGAGGATGAGGCGGTGGGTTCAGAGTCTGCCATCGGTCACTCCTGCGGTGAAAGGCGTTTCGCTGCAGGCCTCGTGCGGTCCTGCGGATGGCTCGATCGGCAGCGCGGGGGCGTGGCGTCCGCGATGCGTCGAATGGATCGACGGAACCCGGAGGTCTGCCCGATCCAGCTAGCGAGTGATATCCAACTTGCGCGAGCGATAAGAATCGTAGTCGGGCAGCAGGCGGTCGTACTCGTCGTCCATGAGCGGCGATGAAATCATGAAATCGGCCGAGGCGCGATTGCAGGCGATGGGTATGTTCCACACCACGGCCATACGCAGCAGCGCCTTGACATCGGGGTCGTGCGGCATGGGCTCGAGCGGGTCCCAGAAGAAGATAAGAAAATCGATCTCCCCGTCGACGATCTTGGCGCCGACTTGCTGGTCGCCGCCGAGAGGCCCGCTTTGCAGCTTGTGGATCGGGAATCCCAGTTCGCGCTCGAGTACTTCGCCCGTTGTGCCTGTCGCATAAATCTTGTGATGGGCGAGCAGAACGCGGTTGAATTTGGCCCATTCGAGAAGGTCGCGCTTCTTGTTGTCGTGGGCAACCAGGGCGATCTTCTTGTCGTGCTCCATCGCGATGCGTTTGTTCGGCATGGCGCTACCCCTTCCGTATCACAGTGCCAAGTTTGCGGCCGCGACCGCCAGACTTCTTGGGCGGAAGTTGATGGCGCTGTCGACGGCTTGGCGAAACCAGGCAACTAGCGTTTTGGGCGTACTGCATATCCGCGGGGGCAACACAACATGGTCTTTCGTCGCTCGGCCGGGCATCGGTTCGAGGTGGTGTACCCCTGCGATCTGGAGGGCCGTGGACTGACTCTCTTTGGGCAGCCGGACGATGATTTGGTGCTGATACACTCCGACCGCCATGTAGGCATTAACGAACCCGCACGGGTAAGCGAACACTTTGTTCACCCTCAATTCGGGTATCGCCTCGCAAGCCTTGTCGAAGATCGCAAGGGTTGCAGCAGACGCGGCTCCAAGGGCGGGTCTTCGTGTGCCGGAGCCCCGCCCGGCTTTGGCCGATCAGTGCTGTTGGTCTTCCCCACGACACGCCTCCCTTGGGCCAGTCGAGTAAGGATGCCGTCGCTCGCGTTGCCTCACGAGAAGGACGAATGCGCGAATCCCTCCAAACGCCCGACGGATGCATTGTAGCGTAGACGCACCGCCTCGCGCGCCACGACAAGAGCGAGCGCGGACCCGGGCCCGCGTCACGCCGCTGGAGGAACGCGCAGACGGCGGGTGACGGTGAAGAACCCGACCCAGCAGGCCACGCCGGCAACCCAGATCGACATCGCCGGAGGATAGATCAGTAGTGAAAGGCGAGACCAGTTGGGAACGAGGGGGATCAGGCTGAACAAGACGGCGAAGCCGAGCAAGAGCGTGCGCAGCCAGAGCGGAGTTCTCGTTTTGTGGAGTGTGATCGTGCCGTGATCGGCGGGCAGCCCGACCGGCAGGTCGGCGACCGCGGCGTCGGGGGCCTGCCTGAGTGCAAAGCGGGCCAAAGTCGGGTCCGACAGGAGGAATTCGTCGACCAGTGTCCGAGTGTCGTTGCTGGCTTCGCCAGCAAGGTAGAGCGGGAGCAAATCCAGGATGACATCGCGAGTCACATTCATGGCACTTACTCCATGGAGCCTTTGAGATGCGCGAGCTTGAGACGCGCGCGGGGGACCTTTACTCGGGCCGCAACCGGCGAGAGGTGGAGTGCGGTACCGATTTCTGTGTAGGAGAGCTGGTGCAACGCCCGCATGAGAAGCGCAGCGCGGTCCGCCTCGGGAAGCTGTTGAAGCGCTTGCTGGGCCTCGGTCAGCGCCGCATTGCGCTCGGCAGCAGGCTCTGGGCCGGGCGCGGCGTCGACCAATCGCTCGTCAAGCGATGTGCGACGGGAGCGACGGCGGATCTCATTCAGAAACAGATTGCGCGCAATCGCAATCAAGTAGGCCCTGGCCGTGGCTGGGCGGGTGGGCTCGGGGGCATCCCATACCCTGAGAAAAACCTCCGAGGTGATGTCCTCGGCCACGGCCTGATCGCCGGATAGGAAGAGGATGAAACGATACACATCCTCAGAATAGTGTGCATAGAGCCAGGCAAGGGCGTCCATGGCGGCCTACATTAACTACTCTTTGAGGTCTCGAAAGTTACACCGATGTGCGAGGGGCGACAAATCCATCCAGTGAGGATCAGGATGCGCCTCTGCCCGCGCGTTGCGCGAACCGAGTGGGGGCAGGCGTCCAGCGCGGCGAATCGGCCGCCGGGGGCAGAGCGGGTGTGGTAATTGCGCCTCTCTCAGGCGGTGGGATATCTATCGTGGCCATATCCACACCCGAGGGTCTCACGTACGCTCGTGGGCGTGTAACGCTCTCGCGGCTCTCGCCAAGACTGTGAGTCCGGCCCCTTTACGGCCGCGGATTGTCGGCGCTTTCGACATGCAGGCGGTGAAGAAGCCGGTGCGCAAGCGGCACCACCAGGATGGCCGACGTGGCCAGGAAAACGATTCCTGCAAACAGCGCGTAGACGGAAGCAAAGACCTTGCCCAGCGGGGTCGATATGGCATCCACCGGCCCCATGCCTCCCAGGATCATTGAGGCATTCAGCAGCGAATCGAGCCAGGCCAGACCCACAAGGAAGTGATATCCGAGGACGCCAAGGGCGAGCGACACGGCGAGCAGCGATGCCGCAACGGCGGAATGGGAAAGCAGACGAAGGGCGAACAATCTGCGTGAGAGCAGGGGTTGAGATCGATGCTCATAGAGGGGCATGAGACTCTCCTCGACCCGGCATGGTCTCCGACAAGAGCGAGCGAGCGGGGCTTCCCTAGGGCAGCCCATGGCCCGAACGCCACGCGGGCCCCGGCTCCGCTGCGCGCATTGCGCTGCCGCTACAACTTGCCAAACGCAACACCTTTGTAAGTCCAGCCGCAGCGGGTCACGGCCTCCTGGATCGGCTTCTTGATCTCGCGCGTGTCGAAGTGGTAGTTGTAAGCCTGGCCGGGCTCCAGCTTCTCGGTGAAGGCATAGGCCTTCCCGAATTCCACCGACTGCATCTGCCCCTTGAACGCCGTAGCGGCGAGGGTCAATTTCGGCACTCCGGCTGCCCACTCCAGCGAGTACTCGCGGTCCATCGCGCGCACCTCGTGGGCCGCCTCGTCGAACTTCAGGTAGATGCGGAAGACCTTCGCGAGGCCCGCCTTGGCGAAGATCTCATACCAGGCGGCATCGACGACCTTCCACTCGGCGATCAGGTCGACCTTGTCATTCGTGCCATCAACAATGCGATATGGCGCAGTCGGCCGGTTGAGGGCATACAACTCGGCCGCGACCTCGGCCCTCGGGAGTGCGGGCGTTCCGGCCGTCGGGCGCTTGGTCGAGGAAAGAGAATCGAACAGACCCATTTCACACCTCCCTTAATCTTGAGCGGAAACTCCGCCCATGGAACCTGTTGATGAGAGAACAACGGCGGTGGTCGAGGGGACGTCGCGCGCAGCTGCGCCGACGCCGCGAATCGCAGTCTGCGCCGTTTCAATGCCTTGCGCATAGCCCCGTCTCTCAAACTCACGGGCCCCAGCTGCACTGAGATACTGACTAGACCTGCTGAGGAGTAAGTTTGCCTCGCGACACGTGCGGGCCCGAGACCACCGCATACTGGCGCCAGCGTACTAGGCGCTCTTGTCGTCACCCATCTCCATCGCTGCCGCGCTTTCGACGAACTTCACCACGCTGGCGTAGTCCAGGTCCCCATAGCCGGCCACGTTAGCGGCCGTGTACACCTGATGCGCGATGGCGCTGGCGAACAGCGGAGTCTTCAAGTCGTGGGCCGCTTCCATAATGAGATCGAAATCCTTCTGCATGTATTTCAGCGCGAAGGACGGTGCGAACTGATGCTCGATCATCATGCGGCCCTTGTTCTTCAGGTGCGGGGAGCTGACGGCCGTTTCGCTGAGGATTTCCAGCATTTGATGCGGATCGAGCCCGGCCTGACGGCCAAGGGTGAGCGTCTCCGCCACCGTCAGAACAGTCATGCCGATCATCAGGTTGATGATCATCTTCATGGCACTTCCGGCCCCGTTGGGGCCGACATGATGAATGCGCTCGCCCATGGCGAGGAAAACCGGTTCGACCGCATCCAGTGCCGCCCGATCCCCGCCGACCATGAAACCCAGCTTGGCCTCTCTGGCCGGCCCGACGGAGCCTGAGACGGTGGCATCGAGAAACGCGACCCCCTTTGCACGTGCGGCGGCGGCCATTTTCTTCGAGGCGGCAATGCCCACCGTGCTCGTGTCAATGAGAATCAGGCCGGGATGTGCTCCTTCAAGTACGCCGCCATGTCCGAGAACCGCCTCCAATTCCTCCGCCACCTGGCCGATCATGGTAATGACCACATCGGATGATTTGGCGATCTCCGCGCAGCCCGAGGCGACGTGGACGCCTCGGGCGGCCAGCTCCGCGGTGCGAGCGGGCACACGGTCATACACCGTCAGTGGAAACCCCGCCTTGAGGAGATTCTGCGTCATGGGAGTCCCCATGGCGCCGATACCGATGAAACCCACTCGCAGTCTGCTCTGTGCCATGTCGCCTCCAGAACTAGGTGATCCACCCGCCAGGGTAAAACGACCGGGGGTGGGGCCCCTCTCGGCCCGCGTGCAGGATCGAGGGGGCGAATTCCTCATAAGGGTCTGCGCGTGCCATTCTACGCGCCGGGCGTTCAAGGAGCAACTCGCCGTTGCTGGAGCGTGGACATCCCGGGCGCCGACGCCCCGAGTCTCGACCACTCATCCCATTCGTTTTGCCCGCCGCGCTTACCCAGTGGGCGGACTGCGCGGTGCTCGTCTACGACAATTGCAGGTATCCAACCAGATCGGCGAAATCCAAGAAAGCAAAGTCCGGACGAGCGTGGCCAGGCTCACCGCGATAGAGGCAAGTTCGCAGGCCGGCGGCCTTCCCGGCCAAGATGTCGATGTCACGATCGCCAAGGGCGACGGTTTGGGCCGCGTCCAGGCGAAGCTGCTCGAGCAGCCGCAGAATCCCAGCCGGGTCTGGCTTCTTCGGCAAGCCATCTTGCGCAGCGAGGATCGCCGAGAAGAGAGGCGCCATGCAGTGCGTGGAGAGCAGCTCAAGGGTCGACGCGCGGCCGCGGTGCGTCAGGATGGCATTTGTGCCGCCGTGAGCGAGGATGTCTTCGCAGACGTGGCGTACACCGTCGAAGGGCGGCTGGAGCGCCGGGGGGATGGCGCGATAGAAGGCGGCGAAGCGCGTGCCCAAATCCTTGCCGTCCAGGCCGAGACGAAGGGCGAGCTCTTGCGTGCAATGGGTCAATCCGACCTTGCTTAATCTGCCGACCTCGGTCGGATCAGCTGTCCGGCCGAGGGACTCCGCGGCGTCAAAAAAAGCCCGAACGATTGAAGGGTATGTATCAAAGAGCGTTCCATCGACATCCCAAATGACATTGCGAATCATCGTAACCCTTGCGGCGAGCTGAGGTGGATTCGCGGCCCTCTGCCGAGATCGAGGTCGATAACTCTCGATCCGGGAGAGTCCCGGTGCCTTTGCCCTTTCACAAGGGAAAAGAACGATATCGGGCAATTGGCCCATAAGCATACCCCAAGTTGAGCCGGGTGGAAAAAGCCGACTCTAAGCGATGCGTGCTGCCGAGGCAAGGGTCGGCCGAGATGCGGTCCCCGCACCATCCCACGCATCCTGCTGTCGCCGCTCGAGGGGCAGGGTGCAACCCGCTTGGCGACGACCCGCCTAGATGATCGCGGGGATGACCAGGCGCGCGCCAAGACCCAGGACGATGAGATTGCCGACAACCGTCGCGGCGAGTCGAAAGCGAGGCGTCAGGTGTCTGGCCGCCAGGCTGCCCACAGCCGCCAAGAAGGTCTGCCAGGAAAGCGACGCCACGCCCGCACCGACAACGAAGAGCAGGTTAGCGGATAGGAGATCATTGCTTGAGGCTGGGTTTCTCCCGAGGATCAGCGCTGTGAAGTAGACCATGGTCAAGGGATTGACCCCCGTGATGGCAACGAACTGCAGGTATGTCGTGAGCAGGTGATGGGCTTCCCCTGTGCCAGGCGCGCCCGGCTGCGCCATCAGGCCCTTCCACAACCCGGCTCCCGCGATCGTCATGAGCACCAGGCCGCCGACAACTCGCAGCGCATCAGAATACGGTTGCAGCGCCTGAGCGATGATGAATCCCGCCAAAGCCGCCAGGGCCGCGAACAGCGTGTCGGCAGTCGCCGCTCCAGCGCCCGCCGCGAAGCCGGCGGGAAATCCGGATCGAATGGCCGCATTGACGATGAGCACGGCGACCGCGCCCACTGGAAGGGCGATACCGTAGCCGGCAATGAGCCCTCCAACAAGACTTGACATCCGACTCCACAGTCCCGGCGATCATATGGACGGCAATGAGCCACGGACTTGAGCGATGGCCTATCACAATCGTCCAGACGAGAGGCGCTCGACAAGCATCGGTCTCACCCCACGGTCTTGGCCAGTTCGGCTCCCCAACGGCGTGCCCGCTCCACCTCGCCCTCGCGCAATGGTCCGTAAGTCCCACTGACGATGAAGCGCTGGGCCTTGGCGATTGTTCGATACCCCGCATTTGCCAGTCCGGCGAGAATGGCGCCGGTGGCGCCGCCCGGCGACCACCAAATGCGAGTCTCGAACGCGGCTGCGACAGCGTGCCCCTTGGGCAGCGCGCCAAGCCACGAACGCATCGAGGGGTGAGAGAGGTCGGGCGGCGAAGGCGCCTTGCCAGGGCCCGTGCGAACGCTCTCTCGCATCTTGTCAGTCGGCAGCGAAAAGGCGAGCACCGGTGACCCTGCAACCAGAAGGTCCGCATCGGCAACAACTGCGCCGGAGGCCTCGGCCGTTGAGAGCGCGCGCGCTCCCGGGCCGATGCCCTCCGCGATAGCACGGGCAATTGCAGCGGTGTTGCCCCACAGTGATTCGTAGACCACGAGAGCTTTCATTGGCTACTCTCCTCACAGAAGCGAGCGTTCGAATGGAAGAATCCTGCAACTTGCGGGTGACAGGCGATTCCCGCGACGGTGGATCCGGGCGGTCGAGTTCCGGGCTTGCGGATGGCACAACCACACACAGGGAAGGTCAGACTCGGGAACCGCCCTCCCGGCCGTCGTCCGCATGCCGGTTGCGGCGAGCGCCGACACCGGCAATGAAGAACAACAGCCCCGAAACAAGCTGAGGGGCCACCGTGATTCCTGTGGCGGCGAGGTCGCGATAGCCGGCTGCAGCCGCCAGCCCCATGACCACGAGGGCAATGCCTCCTTCGAGGGGCCGCTTCCACGCCAGGAAGGCCGGCAGCACCGCCGCCACAAGGGATATTAGGTGACCCGCCCCGCTGAGATCGCCCGAGAGCATTTCGCCAAGGCCGAAAAGTGCCAACACCGCTGCCTGCAGGCCCAATGGAACCAGCGCGGCGATCATTGTGCCACGGACGGACCCATGCAATTCCCTCAACTCGCGTGTCGCGGCCAGACCGCAGGAAGATGAAGCCCACAACGGCTATCGAGATGAAGCTCACGAATACCTGAGGCGCCATGTCTCCTCCTCGGCCCCCCTTTGACGCTTGAGTGAGCGCCGGCAGCTCATCGAAGGCGAACCGGGGGCAATGGCCTCCCGCGGGCAGGTCCGGGGCTCGAGGCCTCCTTCGTTTTGACTTTCCCTTCAAGGCCCGCTTGCACCCGGGCGGTTGGCACCTCAGACTACCAACGATGGTTTGCGAGGGCAACTGTCGGCCCCCCAAGGCCCAATCACTGCCCATCGGTTCTTCAAGAGGAAATCTCTCGCCGGCTTCGACCGGCGCCTCTCCGGCACGGCAGGCTGAGCTTCGGCGTGTCGCATGGCCTGATCTGGTCAGGCGAACCGGGCCCCGCGTTCCGTCAACGAGCCCCGCAAAACCAAACGATGGCAGCGGGTTTCGTCTTCACAGTAGCACCCCAGCGAGAGGTGGGCCACGTGAGAGAGGGCTGCCAGCACATCCAAGAGATGACGAGCCGAGGGGCGCTTCATCTCTGCCCGATAGGGCAAAGACCAGAGCAACCGTCTGACGTGACC
>JAPLGX010000164.1 GCA_026389925.1 Chloroflexota bacterium | reverse complement strand
TCGAACGATGCTGGGAATAGAACCGGGCACCGGCTTCCCGAAGGCCTCCTGTTGGGGCACGCCATGGCGTGCCCCAACAATGGGAAGCAAGCCATGCAGATGATTTGGCATTACCACATACGCATCCAAGCTCACGTAAGGATAGTGCTCCGGGATGTCGCACCAACACGCACGAACGATCTCGCCGATCTTGCTCAGGTGGATGCCACCTTCTTCCTCCCAACCCAGAACCGGGAGCCGCTGGAAGGTCGGAGTGGTTATGAAGTACGCGCCCGGGAGTGAGTAGTCGAAGTCTTGTAGCCGGATCGAGTGACGTCCGCGCGGTCTCTGCGTGGTCCCCATTCATCCCCCTATCCGCGCGCGAGGCTCTACTCCACCCGCGTCACCACCTCGCCCATGCGGCGCACGTCGTAGCCCGGCAGCGCACCCACCGCCTCGCGGAAGCGCGTATCCGTCAGCACCGCACGCAGCGGCACGAGGCGAGCCCCCTCCCACTCCTCGGCCGGGATCACCAGGTCGTAGCGCTCGTCGGCTACGGGGACGAAATCCAACTCCAGCGCCTGCGCTGCGGCGGCGATGCCCAGCCCGCAGTCGGCGACCCCCGAGGCCACGTCCACCGCCACCGCGAGATGCGTGACCACCTCGCGCTCATAGCCGCGCACGCGCGCCGCTTCAATGCCCAGCCGCTCGAGATGGTAATCGAGCAACAGGCGCGTGCCGGCCCCACGCTGCCGGTTGACGAAGCGCACCTCCTCGCGCGCGAGGTCCGCCAGCGAGGCAATGTGCTTCGGATTGCCGCGCGCAACCATCAAACCCTGCGCGCGCCCGACCAGGCTGACGAGCACCACCGCTTGCCCGGGCAGATACTCGCGCACGTAGCGCAGGTTGTACTCGCCCGTGGCCGGGTCCAGGAGATGACAGCCCGCCAGGTGGGCTTCGCCGCGGCGCAGCGCCACAAGCCCGCCGACGCTGCCGGCATTGGCCGAGACCAAGCGCACGCCGTAGGCACCAAGATGCTGTGAGAGCAGATCGAGCGTCAGGTCGTGCGAGCCGATGTGCAATATTGAACGGCGCACCTCGGCCTGCGGGCGATACAGCAACACGCGCACAAGCTCGCCCGCCTGCACGCCTTGGGTCATGCGCGGGATGCGCACGATGCCGTCGGCACGCACGAGCGAGGTGAGCACACCTGCGCCGCGCGCGAGCGGCGCGGCGACCATTTTGCCGCGAACCTCACCCACACTCACCCGCACGTATTCGTCATCGCCGAGTGGCGAGTGCACCTTGCGCGTGAGCACTGCCTCCACTTCCTCGGGCGCGAAGGGAGGTAGCCCCAGCCAGCGCTCGAGCAGCGGGCGGACGAAGATCTCGCCGGTGAGCGCAGCCGAGGCCGGGAAGCCGGGCACGCCAATCACCGGCACCTCGCGCGCACCCGGTCCGCTGCGAATCATTCCCAGGATGACCGGGTGGCCGGGGCGAACCGCCACGCCGTGCACGAGCACGCGTCCCAAGGCCGCGATGGCCTGGGCGCTGTAATCCTCGCTGCCAGCCGAGGAGCCGGCGTTGACGAGCACCAGGTCCGCCTCGCGCGCGGCCGCCTCCAGCGCCGCGCGGATCGCATCCAAATCATCCTTCACGATGGGGAAGCGCGCAGGCGCGCCGCCCCATTCCTCGACCTGCGCGGCAAGCATGAGCGAATTGAATTCGACGATCTGGCCGCGCTGCGGCAGCGTGCCCGGCGGGACGAGTTCATCGCCGGTGGGGATGACGACCACCCGCGGGCGGCGCGCCACGCGCACCCGCGCGTGCCCGGCGGAGGCGATGGCGCCCAAGTCCACCGGGCGCAGGCGCTGACCGGCAGCCAGCACCAGCTCGCTGGCGACGATGTCTTCGCCCATGGCGCGCACATTGGTCCACAGCGCCAGCGCTGCGCGCATCTCCACCGCGCGAACGCGGCCGTCCGCATCGCGCACCGGTTGTGTGGCTTCGATCGGCACGACCGCATCGGCCCAGGCCGGCAGCGGGTCGCCGGTATCGACATACTCGGCCTGCGAGCCGAGGCGCAGTTCGACAGGTTGGGTGGGCGAGGCGTTGGCGCTGCTTTCGGCGCGCAGGGCATAACCATCCATCGCGGCCGAGTGGAAGTTGGGCGAGGACAGGCTGGCCCACACCGGCTCGATCGTGACGCGCCCGAGCGCGCTCTCGAGGGGCACCTCCTCCGCCGCGAGCGTTCCCCACAGCCCGGCCGCTTCGAGCGCGGCGCGCAGACGCGCCTGGGCCTCCTCGAGCGGGATATCGTGCAGGTAGACGCTGCGTTCGCTCATTCGGCCTCAGCCGCAGAACGGCGTGCCTTCCCCGTGCCAGGGAAGCAGGTGCAGGAAGTCCGAAAGGGCTTCGTCGCCGCGAATCTCGATGCGGCTCATGTAGGGAAGCGAGCCCAGCCCTTGCACCGCGGAGGGACCGAGCCCGGCGCCGCCCAGATAGGCCGCGCGGCTGACCCTCGTACCCAGTTCGGCCAGATAGGCGCCGAATGGGTAGGCAAAGGTCTCGATCGGCACACTCAGTTTCTTTT
>JAPLGX010000150.1 GCA_026389925.1 Chloroflexota bacterium | reverse complement strand
CGTCGGAAACGCGGATGAACCGGGCGCGCTGCTGCAGTTCCTCGATGGTGGCCACGCCGCAATAGCCCATGCCGGCGCGCAGGCCGCCCACCAGTTGTTGGATCATGGCGTCGAGCGGCCCCTTGGAGGGGACGCGGCCCTCGATGCCTTCCGGCACCAGCTTGACGGGGCCGTCTTCGGCCGCGACCACGGTTTGCGCGTAGCGGTCGGCCGAGCCTGCCTGCATGGCCCCGAGTGAGCCCATGCCGCGATACGACTTGAAGGTGCGGCCCTGGTAGAGGATGGTCTCGCCCGGGCTTTCATCGGTGCCGGCGAACAGGCTGCCGATCATCACCGCATGAGCGCCGGCGGCGATGGCCTTGGTGATGTCGCCGGAGAACTTGATGCCGCCGTCGGCGATGATGGGGATGCCGCTGTCCTTGGCGGCCCGGGCGGCGTGCGAGATGGCCGTGATCTGCGGCATGCCGGCGCCGCTGATGACCCGCGTGGTGCAGATCGACCCCGGGCCCATCCCCACCTTGAGGGCATCGACATCGGCCCGGATCAGGTCGCAGGCGCCCTCGAAGGTGGCCACGTTGCCGGCCACCAGCTCCACGCCGGGCAGCCTCGAGCGCACGGCGCGAATGGCCTCCAGGACGCGCTCGGTGTGGCCGTGCGCGGTATCGATCACCAGCGCGTCGACGCGGGCCCGCGCCAGTTCCTGGGCGCGCTCCAAAAAGTCGCCGGTGGCGCCGACGGCCGCTCCCACGCGCAGCCGCCCGTGGCTGTCCTTGGCCGCATGCGGGTACTTGATCTTCTTCTGGATGTCTTTGACCGTGATCAGGCCCTTGAGGTTGTATTCGTCATCCACCACCAGCAGCTTCTCGATGCGGTGGCGGTGCAGCAGCTTCTCGGCCTCCTCCAGCGTGGTTCCCACCGGCACGGTGATCAGGTGCTCCTTGGTCATCACCTCGGAGATGGGCAGATCCAGGCGGGTCTCGAAGCGCAGGTCGCGGTTGGTCAGGATGCCTACCAGCTTGCCGTCGCGCGTCACCGGGAGCCCCGAGATTTTGTAGTGGCGCATCACCTCCAGCGCCTCGTAGATCTTGTTCTCCGGCGACATGGTGACCGGTTCCACGATCATGCCGCTCTCGCTGCGTTTCACCTTGTCCACTTCGCGCGCCTGCTGCTCGATGGGCAGGTTGCGATGGATGACGCCCAGGCCGCCTTGCTGGGCGATAGCGATGGCCAGGCGGGACTCGGTCACGGTGTCCATGGCCGCGCTGGCGATTGGGATATTGAGCGGAATATTGCGGCTGAAGCGCGTGCGGGTGCTGGTGTCCGAGGGCATCACCGAGGACCGCGCCGGAACCAGCAAAACATCGTCGAATGTCAGGGCTGTGGGGAGATCCGGCTCACGCATGCATCATTCTACCATGGCGCGTACGCAGGCGGCCCGGAGGGCCGCCGAGGCGGACGGTAAGCCGCAGATGAACCCAGATCGCGGTCCGATCCGTGTTGATCTGCGTTTACCAGCGTCCTGTTTCCCCACCAATGGCCATCCCGCGGCGTATGCTAAACTTGCGTTGTGCCAGACGAGAATGCACCGCTGTTCGAGATAAAGGACCGCCGCCGGTTCACCGCGGAAGGAGAGGCCCGGGAAGAAGTTGAGCCGGCGGGGCAGGCTGACGCCGGGGCCCAGCTTGGGGCCGCGCCGCCTTCGCCGCCACGGGAGCCTCCGGCCGAGCCGCAGCCGGCCGCGAGCGGCCAGGCCGCACGCAGTTACGCGGAGGGCGGTCGCGGCTACGAGCCGCCCTCCTTCGAACGGCTGTTGCTGGTGTATTACCAGACGGCCCTTTTGCAGATGGGCCTTCTGGCCACGGATCCCCAGCACCCGCCGGAACGCGACCTGGGTGGTGCGCGGGAGACGATCGATATACTCGGGCTGTTGCAGGACAAAACGCGCGGCAACCTGACTCCGCAGGAGAGCCGTGTCCTCGATAACCTCCTCTACGAGCTGCGGATGGCCTGGGTGGAGCTGTCGAAAAAGCAGTGACGAGTGACAAGTTTCCCTGACTCGCCACTCGTCACTCGTCACTCATCACTCATCACTGGCATGAAGGGCTTGATCACAGTGCTGGGCTCGGGCACGTCGATGGGCGTGCCGACCATCGGTTGCCAGTGCCCCGTCTGCCTGTCGGAGGACCCGCGCGATAAGCGCACGCGGCCCTCGCTGCTGGTGCAGTACGGCGGGCACAGCGTGGTGATCGACACGGCGCCCGACTTCCGCTTTCAGGCTATCCGGGAGGGCCTGCGGCGCCTGGACGCCATCCTGTTCACTCACCCGCATGCCGACCACATCCTGGGCCTCGACGACGTGCGGGCCTTCAACATCCACCAGGGCAGGGTCCCGATTTACGGCAACCGCAAGACTATTGACGCCATCCGCGAGACGTTCCGGTACATCTTCGACGGCAACTATCCGTTCGGCGGCGTTCCGCAGATTGCGACACACGTCATTGAGGGCCCGGTCGATCTGTTCGGCGTCAAATTCTTGCCGGTTCCAGTGCTGCATGGATTCATGGAGGTGCTCGGCTTCCGCTTTGGCAATGCCGCGTATCTCACCGATTATGGCCAGATCCCGGAAAGCTCATTTGCGCTGCTGGAGGGGCTGGACGTGATTTTTCTGGATGCCTTGCGGCACGAGCCGCATCCCACGCACTGCACGGTGGAGCAGGCGGTGGCGCACGCGGCGCGCATCCAGGCGCGGCGCGCGTTCCTGACGCACATCGCTCACGATCTGGCCCACGAGGAAACCAATGCCAGGCTGGGCGGCCGCCTCCGGCTGTGTTACGACGGGCTGCGGCTGGAGGTCGAGCTTTGACGATCTGGCACAGCCTGGACGAGTATCCCGCGGGCCTGCCGTACCCGGTCTTCACCATTGGCAACTTCGACGGCGTGCACGTGGGTCACCGGCGGATTCTGGAAGAAGTCTGCCGGCGGGCCGCGCAGGCCGGCGGGACTCCGCTGCTGCTCACCTTCGACCCGCATCCCATCCGGGTGCTGGCGCTGGACCGCGCCCCCAAGCTGCTCACCCCGCTGGCCGTCAAGCTGGAACTGTTCGAGCAGGCGGGCATCACGGGCGCTCTGGTGCTGCCGTTCACCCCCGAGTTTTCGCGGATCTCGCCGCATCAGTTCGCGCGGGAAATCGTGGTGGGCCGCCTCGGGGCCCGCGAGGTGATTGTCGGCGACAACTTCCGCTTTGGATACCAGCATGCCGGCGACGTGCGGGCTTTGGAGGAATTCGGCAGGGAGCTCGGCTTTGTGGTGGATGACCTGACGCCGCTGCGGGTGCGCGGCCAGGTGGTCAGCAGCTCGCGCATCCGCCGCCTGCTGGAGACGGGACGCCTGTCCGCCGCCAACCGCATGCTGGGCCGCTGCTTTTCGGTGTGCGGGCGCATCGTTGCGGGGCGCGGAATCGGCCGCGCGCAGACCGTTCCCACGCTCAACCTGGAGAGGTACGAGGAGATGCTGCCCGCCGTCGGCGTCTACGTGACGGAAACGGTGTGCGACGGCCTGCGGGCGCCTTCGGTGACCAACGTGGGGTACAGCCCCACGTTCAACCACCGCGATCTGGGCGTCGAGACCTTCCTGCTGGACGCTACGCCGGCGCCCGCCGCCGGCCGGATGGAGGTATTCTTCTGGCGCCGCCTGCGCGAGGAGCGCAAATTCCCCTCCGCCCAAGCCCTCAAAGAGCAGATCCTGCGCGATGTGTCCGCCGCGCGCCGCTTCTTCCGCCTGCTCCACGGCGGGTAGCCGCAGATTTCGCAGAGGGACGCAGATCGCACCGGCCTGGGTTCCCACGGTCAGGCCACTTCGAATTGCATTTGCCTTAAGTCCGCGAGGGGAACCCGCTGCTTGACCCGCAGGATCTCAATTCCGACGACCTCATCGCGCTCGTTGAAATCGAGGACGATTCCCGGGCGGACCTCCTCGGAATCGACGATACTCGACTCATCCAGGCGCAGGTAGACGGCGTCCGCCTTCTCATCGAAATGCACCTTCATAATCTCTCTTCTCCCGAGTAGCCGCAGATTTCGCCGATTCACGCCGATGGCCGAGCATCGGTACAATCTGCGACATCTGCGGCTCGGCTCACCTCGCTGGCAGGGTCACGCTGCCGGTGGCGGCCCATTCCGTGCCGCGCACCAGGGTGCGGCGGAACACCTCGCTTTTCATGGCCGGCACGTCATGGCCCAGCGCCGTGCCGAACACTCGCCCGGCGCCATACGATTTCACATAGAGCATGGGCTGGTGCTTGCCCGAGCCTTTGTCCAGCGCCGGATCGTCCCACGCGGTGGCCAGCACGCGGATATCGGGTTGGGCGATCAGGTTCGCGTACAGCTCGTCGGATTGCGGGTA
>JAPLGX010000306.1 GCA_026389925.1 Chloroflexota bacterium | reverse complement strand
GAGGATATCCCAGCCCCGCGCGGTGGACGGTGGCAAGCCACGACCGTCGCCCGATTGATGGCTCGCCTCGCCCCGAAGCCGAAGCGCGCGAAGGCCAGGAAGCCGCGCCGGCGCCTCGCTGCGCCTCGATCCCGCGCCTGACATCGCGGTAGGCCCCACGGGCGTTGACGACCTGGAGACGATCCGTTGACGCGCCGGTGTACCCTGGCCCCATGCGCGACTACATCACCCTCGGCTCCGCCGCCGTTTGCTCGGGGCTCTCGCCCTGGCTCCTGCTCGAGTTGTGACGCCTGGGCGTGCTCCGCGCCCGCCATCCAGCGCGGGCGCTGGCGGGTGCGCGACGAGGACGTCCTGTTACTGTGGTGCGGCGCTCTGGTAGACAGACTTGGGTGCCCCTTCCCACAGTTGGCCGGCTTCGGGAAACGCCCACAGGAGAGTCTCGCACAGCGCCTCCGCGAGCTGCCAATTGCCGGTAGTAGTGGGGCTAAGGGCAATCGTGACGACGCCGAAGCGGCCGTTCTGAATTCCGAGTGCCAGAGCCGACCCTAACTCGCGCAAGTAGTTATCGGAGTATACGCTGCCAAATGGCCCATCAAGATCCTTGTGCGCGAAGTAGTCCATATCGATGTCGATTATGCAGTCCTTGACCATTTCCTCCGGGTCGGCGAGGAACCTCAGGCAAGCAGGAACTGCCCACGGCTTCAGGTGGCGTGCGCGGAGAATGGCAGGCATGTCGCCCTCGTCGGCTGTAGCGAAGATCCAGTCCTCGATCTTGTCGTTGTCCAACGAGCGCAATGCGCTGCAGATCGTGTCCCATCGATAGAGCTTCTCGGTTCCATTCCGCGTCGGCCACGTGGCATCCCGAAACTCAGTCAGGTCGGCACGGTGAACAGGCTGGTGATGTTGCAGCCACGGATTGCACGACTCCCACGCGGAATCGTAGTGCCGGTCGATGTGCACAAATGTCCACAGCTGCGCAGCGGACAGGTGCTGCCACCAGCACCAGAGCGCAAGCCGATGGTTGTCCATCACGTAGAGCTTCCCCGCGCGCCACAGGAAGCTGTCGTGAAGTGCGCCTGACCGCCCGCGTTCTGTCCAGGGTAGTAGCCATTCGATCATTGTGTCTCTGCCTCCTGACGGCGGTCGTTCCGCACGGAGTTCCATCCGACTCGGCGCACCCACGCAGCATATGCATCAGCGGGGCGCGGACGGCAAGCGCCGCAGGCTTCAACACAGCCGCGCCAGCGCCACGCAGGGCCGCGAACGCCCGCGGAGCCGCGTCAGGGTCGGGAGACTCCTGCTCGATGGGTGTTGATCGCCGGCTCCCCGGATGCGGGCGCCGAGTCTGGTCCCACGAGCACCTCACCGACTGACAGCCCGCGGCCACAGCGTTGACGCGCTGTCTTGTATGGCCTCGTCTGCGAACAGCGGCCTGACAGGGCGCGTCGATTCGCGCAGGGGGCCGAAGACACTCGCGGCGCGCGTGATCAACGCCCCTGCCACCGCGTTGGCCAGGTCGTCGTGCCCGCCTGGGGCGTGATCAATGGTGTCCTTGCCGCTCCGTGCGACGTGGCGCTCGAGCCCCACGAGTTGGGCGGCCAGCCGGGGGTGGTCCAGTAGCTCCACCCGGCAGGCGTTCACCGCCGGCAGGAGTTCCCGGTAGAGGTCACTGCGAGTGCGCTCGCTCGGCACGTAGCGGATGCCGTGCAGGGCGAACCGCTCCCGCGGCCACTCCCCGGCGTACCGATCACCGCCCACGTGGTAGATCCGGTAGCTCTGGAGCAGCGCGGCGTACTCGGCCACCACGCTCTCGGGACTGAACGGCGGCCGCGTCTCTCGCACCACGTCGAGCACGGCGCGCACGCCTTCCCAGTGGGCGATTGCAAGAGTGAACGCATCGGAAGAACCGCCAGAAGGATCGACGAACCCGAAGTACCGGAGGCTCTCAGCCGGCGGTAGTTCACGCCTGTCACGCACCGTCACGGCGCGTACCGCCTCAGGGTCGAACAGGTTTTCCACGTCGCGGCGGAACGAGACCGCGCCGCCCTGGCCATACTCGGAGGCCGCGGCGATCGGGTCGTCCGCGAACGCCTGGGCAATCACCGTCTGATCGACCAGCGGGTTCATGCTCAATGTGTCGGCGTTCCACGCCAGGCCGGTGGGATCGTCGGTCCCCATGAATCTGGTGTGCGCCTTGTACAGTTCGCCTTTCGCCGCGTAGGGCGACGAGATCCCGAGGAGCAGGGCGCCAGGAACGGTGGCCATTCCCGGGCGCAGGGCGCCAAGCACCTCGGAAGCAGGATTGGCGCCCGTCTCGTCCGACAGCCAGAAGGCGACTTCTTCGGCAACCACGCCGATCATCGTGTACCCGCGAATGGTCCGATAAGAGGCGGTCGAGACGCGGATCTCCGCGCCGGTCGTAAGCTCCACGTGATCCTTGAGCATCCGGGCGTGGTAGCACTTGAAGGCGGGCTGATCGAGCAGCCCCTTGAGATAGCCCAGAGTCGCCCGCGCCTGCAGGCGGTCGGCCGCGATCACCGGGACGACCGCTCCCTCGCCGGGGGCCAGGAGCGACTTGTAGTCGCGGCGGATGCCCTGGAACAGTGCAGCCAGGGCGGCGACCCTGCTCTTGCCGCCGCGGCGCCCGACGATCAGCCACGCCTCGCGCACCGGTGCCAGTGGTGGGGCCTGGCGCCCCGTGTGGCGCGTGAACCGCTCGAGGTCCGCCTCCGACATCGGCAGGGCGTAGACCGCTCGCCAGAAAGTGCGCCACGGTTCCCAGGTGAGCCCCGTGAGTTCCGCA
>JAPLGX010000373.1 GCA_026389925.1 Chloroflexota bacterium | reverse complement strand
CTGGACCGAGTCTCCCCACATCGGCACACCAACCATGCGGATCGCGAAGAAGCGCGTGATGCTAATGAGACCGATGATGCCTGCCAATGCGAGGCCTGCCGCAATAGAGGGTCTGCGGTTAATCCTGGCCTCGGAGGGAGTTGATTCGCGAACATCCGACCGTCTAAGGCGCGATGCACCATAGATGAGGGATAGCGCGGGTACGAGCCACACGATCCACCGCCCTGCGCTTATGCCGACGAGGTCCGAGAGGAGGAGAAGAAGCGGATACAGCGCGACACCAATGGCGGATGCCAGCGCAGCCCGCTCGAACCATCCCAGTAGGCCGGCGCGCGGGTGGAGAAGATGCAGCAGCGCCCAGCCCGGGAGGGTAAAGAGAAACGCCGCAACGGCCAACCACAGCGCCCACGTGAGAGCCTCGCCCGCCAGGCCCAGGGCAATCTGGGGTGGATCATAGAGCGGCCGGAATGTGAGCTGCCCATCGACTGGAGCGTTGCCGAGGTACAGGGCGCCCGAGGTGTAGGTCTCACCTGTTTCCGATCCGAGCGCGACATCGCCCGCGCCATCGACCTCAAGTGCCAGGTAGTAGCTTCGGCGCGAGGAATCTGTTAGCGGGTCGAAGCGCAGATGATAGAAGCCGGGTTCGGTCACACTGGCCAAGGGCAAGCGAGCTGATGCAATGGGTGTGTCGTCACCCGGGGCTTCGAACAGGCTGAGGCGCAATGACCCGTCAGACGTTGTACCTGGCCGCAGGTAGAGATCCATTCCGCTCAACCCGCGGTAGTCAGTGGCAAGCGTTTGGCCTGCCGACTGGCCTGGTGCGAGCGTCACCCACGCCGTCTGATGCGGCTGACCTTCAGCCACGACGGGTGCGCAGGCGCTCAGTCCGAGCAGTGCGAGGGTAAGGGGGATTGCCTTGCGGGAGGCGAGGCTCACCGGGTGCATCTAGCGGGCGCGCGTCTTGCGCGGGGGCTTGTCCTCGCTGCGGGCGAGCTCCAGCCGGCGCAGGCGGTAAAGCACTTCCTCGAGAATGCGCCGGTTGAACCCGATGAGATCGGCTAGGAGCCCGATCAGCAAGACCTGGAAGCCGACAATGAGCAGAACCGCCGCGAGGATGAGCGACTGGACGTGACCGTTGCCCTTGCCTTGAAGGTAGTACCACAGGAAGCGGGCCGAGACGCCGAGGCCGCCCAGCAGGATGAGCGTGCCGATTGTCGAAAACACTCGCAGCGGGCGGTACATCGTGTATGCGCGCAGGATGGTCGCGGTGGAGTTGGCCAGGAAGGCGCCCACCCCGCTCATCAGCCGCGATGGTCGTAGGGGCGGGTTAACCCGCACCGGCACGTACTCGATCGCGATGCGCCGGGTGCCGGCCTGGATGAGCGTCTCGAGCGTGTAGGAGTACTCGGAGAGCACGAGCGTGCGCAGCGCAGCCTCGCGGGTGATCGCGCGGAATCCGGAGGTCGCATCCGGCGTGTGCACGCCCGAGGCCTGGGCGATGACCCACGAACCCAGGCGCTGAAGGAAGCGTTTGGTCGGCGAGAAGGCGCGCACCGTGCGCACGCCGCGGTCGCCCACGACCAGCTCGGCGCGTCCGGCGAGGATGGGTTCAATGAGGCGCGCGATGTCATCGGCGTGGTACTGGTTGTCGGCGTCGGTGTTGACGATGATATCGGCACCGCGCTCGAGCGAGGCTTCCAGCCCGGCCACAAAGGCCGAGGCCAACCCGGCGCGCTGCGGGCGGCGCACGATGTGGTGCACGCCGAGCGTGCCGGCCACCTCCGCCGTGGCGTCCTGGCTGCCGTCGTCGATAACGCTGCGGGCGGCGCACGATGTGGTGCACGCCGAGCGTGCCGGCCACCTCCGCCGTGGCGTCCTGGCTGCCGTCGTCGATGACCAGGAACTCGATCGTGTCGACGCCCGGCAGCTTGCGCGGCAGTGCACGCACGGTGGCGGGCAGCGCCTCGGCTTCGTTGTAGCAGGGGATCTGGATGATCAGTTTCATGGGGATGTGCATCCCGCCGGCGTGGACTGCGTGCGAGTATATCACCGTGCCCGCGCCCTCTCCCCGTGCAGCCGTAGGCGCGCGGCATTCCGCGCCTGCAAAGCCGTCAGGCGGATGCGGCGAGTGTTTCCAGGGGTGAGCCGCCCTCGTGCCGAGGTGCTCTCCTCGGCGCGAAGCGGTGGAGGCGCGCCTGCGCATGACGCCGCACGAAATGCCTTCTTGGGCGCAGTCGTGAGGGACCGTGCGGCTGCGTTTGCCGCAAGTGGAGGCGGGTGCCGATTCGCCTAACGCGCCATGCAGGGTGCGTCCATCGGCGACCAGATGGATCGGAGGAGATATCTCCCCAATCCGTTCAGCCCAGTTGGACATCATCCCGAGGCCGCCGCGCGCGACTGGGGCGGTGCGATCCCCAACTGAATGCGACATTCGCCTTGGTGTGATCACGAATTACCACACCCAACCAGACCCAATAAGTCCATTGCAGACCTATGCAATCGGAGTCTCCTCTCCGATTTCCTTAAATCTTCCCAGATAGTACTACTGCCTATTGACATCTACTTGTCTGTCTCCGTACCATCGTTCTAGTACCCCTTTGACACGAACTCAATGAAGCACCTACCAGAGGCTGGTGCAACGACGCGCCGGTTTTCCACTGCGCAATTTGCGCCCGCTTGGACGCGGCGGGTTTGGACCATGTAAGTGGCTGCTTGGCCGAAGTAGATCGTTGGGGACGGATCTCGGGAGGCAGGCATGAACACGGTGACACTCGTACCCGAGGCTGGACTGCAGATCGTGATGAACGTGCATGAAGTCGCACGCTACCTGCGCCTGAGCGAGGCCAAGATCTACCGCATGGCGAAGCAGGGCACGATTCCCGCATTTCAGGCGGGGCGGGCCTGGCGCTTTCGCAAGGACCTGATTGACGATTGGATCGTACGCCTGTCAACCTTGCCGGATGTGGGCGCGCGCGACAAAAGTGAGGCGGCGCGTTAGAAACCGCAGGCTCCTGCGACGTATCTCAGACGGAAGAGGGCGAGAGACAGATCGATGAGCGCGATATGGTATGCGATGCACTCCAAGCCGCGTAAAGAGGCGGCGCTTGAAGGCCAGGCCCGGGCGGAGGGCTTCGAAGTCTACCTTCCGCAGGTCAGAGTCAAACCGGTCAACCTGCGCTCACGCAAGTGGGTTCCGTAC
>JAPLGX010000514.1 GCA_026389925.1 Chloroflexota bacterium | reverse complement strand
GCACATCCGGGAGCGCGACATGGCGGTCTTCGACTGCGCGTTCAAGCCGGCGCGGGGCCAGCGGTCGATCCACTACATGGGCCACATCAAGATGATGGGGTCGGTGCAGCCGTTCATCTCGGGCGCGATCTCCAAGACGGTGAACGTGCCGCGCGACGCCAGCGTCGAGGACATCACGCAGGCCTACATCGAGGCGTGGCGCCTCGGGGTGAAGGCGATTTCCATCTACCGGGACGGCAGCAAGCGCACGCAGCCGCTCAACACGTCGAAGGAGAAGGACAAGGCGGCCGCCCTCGAGGTGGAGAAAGTGGAGAAGGTCGTCGTCCAGCAGCCCGTGCGGCGGAAGCTGCCGGACGAGCGGCGCGCGATCACGCACAAGTTCGAGATCGCGGGCCACGAAGGCTACATCACGGTCGGGCTGTACGAGGACAGCATGCCGGGCGAGATCTTCCTCGTGATGGCGAAGGAAGGCTCGACGATCTCGGGCTTCGCGGATGCCTTCGCCCAGGCGATCTCGTACGCGCTGCAGTACGGCGTGCCGCTGCAGGTGCTGGTGGACAAGTTCAGCCACGTGCGCTTCGAGCCGTCCGGGATGACGCACAACCTGCAGATCCGCTTCGCCAAGTCGATCGTCGATTACGTCTTCCGCTGGATGGCGACCAAGTTCCTCTCGCCCGAGGAGCAGTTCTGGGCGGGCGTGAACAGCCTGGAGGGGAACGGCGAGCAGCAGGACTGGCCCGAGCAGCTGAAGCTGACGCCGGTGAGCCCGGGCGAGGAGCGCGAGCGCGGCGCGGTGCCGCCCTACGCGGCGATCCAGAACCAGGAAGACGCGCCGCCGTGCGCGATCTGCGGCGCGATCATGGTGCGCAGCGGCAGCTGCTACAAGTGCGTGAACTGCGGCAGCACGAGCGGCTGCGCGTAAGATGACGGGGTCGGCCTTCCGACCCCTTTCCCGGTCAGCTCCTGACCGATCCCTGATTGTCGACTCCGCCCGATCCGCAAGGCGCGACGTCCAGGGACCTCCTCTCACCCCTCTGACAGCATCACCAAGGCCTTCAATTGCACCCAGGCAATTGCGCGCCACACCGTGCAGGTGGGGTGTGGCGCAGCAATGACCGGGTAATATAGTCGCACATTTGCCTTGACAGGCTCCTTGGTTAGGTGAAATATGTGCCGGCGATGGGTAATATGATACCGCTTCTCGCCCATCCCGTTAGCCGGACTTCTCTGACGGCCGTGCAGCAAGGTGGCGTCGTGCTCGCCCAGAGGGGAAAGCCGCCACCAGGGTACCCGGCTGCCTCGAGTATCTCCACTGTCGAGCTTCCCCGCACTGCAGCTTCCCTCTCTCGGCCGCCGCTGCGGGGCATGAGCAGGCGCCTCGCTGCTCGCCTTGCCCTCTGGTCGGTATCCCAACGGTGGGCCCTTCTTCACGCCCGGCGTTCGTTCTTTCAACGGAGGATTTCATGCAGTCCATCCTAGGACCTGAGGAGCGCGCCGAAACGTTCATGCAGAATCTGATTGCCAAGCATTCTGGGCAGCGGGAATTCCACCAGGC
>JAPLGX010000200.1 GCA_026389925.1 Chloroflexota bacterium | reverse complement strand
TGCGCGTCACCTGGCGGATTGTCCGGACTGGGGCTTCCACGCCCTCCTTCTTCTTGGCCATTCTGCCACCCGCTTGACTCTGCTAGGGCCGAGAAGTGCGTCTTGGCAAATCGCTCCCAATGTCCCACTTGGTCTACCAACATACAGGCCCGTGTCGATGGATTGGCATCCGAGCAAAGTGCAATCTTTGGATCAGGAGCGGAGCCATGCATCGAGCCCGTGATCAGCATGTTCGGCAAGCAAGTCATCAATCAACAGCCGGACGTACCTCGCGGTCATGGCCGGGTCAGAGTGGCCCATCAGCCTTTGCAACGTGATCAAATCCATACCTTGCCTGAGCAAATGCAGCGCGAATGTACGTCGAAGGATATGAGGGGTTACCAGGAACCCGGCTCGGTATGACAGTCGCGGAAAGATGCTACGCAACCCGCCAGGACGCAGCCTGCTTCCATACCTGGTCTGGAACATTGGGGAATTGGCTTCGGCGCGGGCAAGGCTCCGCCGATAGGAAAGGATCGCACGCCTCGTCGTTGCTCCGATAGCCGCCGTCCTGGCCTTTCCGCCCTTTCCACGTCTAACGAACACGGCCCCCGTGGAGAAATCGACCTCTCCCCAGTTGCGGGCCAATGCTTCGCCTCGCCTGAGTCCACTGTCTGCCAGGAGGAGAACGAGAGCTCGATCGCGCAAAGAGTGGCAGGCCTTGATGACCAGTTGCAACTCATCGACGGTCAGCGACGGAAGTTTCTTCTGGTCAAGGCGCGGCAACTGCAGGTCCACAGGGGAGGGCAAGTAGCCTTCTGAGTACCAGAACCTGAGGAGGGTCTTGGCGCCTCGAGCCTTCGCATGGAGGGGCGTGTCCTTGACCTTTCGCCCGGATACCGAGGCCAACCAGGCCCTCGGATGTGCTGCCCGGACCTCGGAAGGATGGAGGACCCCTTGCGATTCCAGCCACGACACGAATTCGCCGGCTGTGTAGCGGTAGTGCTCCAGTGTCGCGGGGCTTCGCCGCAGCGCCTGACGGGAGAGATAGAAATCCTGAAGCGAGGTGCGCAGATCCGCGGATGCGGGAACGCAAAATGTGGCGGGGGGAAGAACCGGAACAAAGTGCCTTTCGCGCATGATTTTCCCTCCTTGGAGGGGCGTCATGCGCGAGAATCAAATCAAAACAAGGGGGAGGAGCGGGTGACGGGATTTCCTGGCCCGTCGGCCTGGGCGGGCGAACCCGCGAATGCTTGCTTGGGAATAGGGCGACTCTCAGATCACCCGCATGCCTTGCTTTTCCCTGATTCTCAGCGATGACGCCATAGGTGATTCGACGAATGAAGCGTCTCACTTCTGCTCGAGTCGCACGGCCTTCGTGCGCTTACCGACCAGATCTCCGCTGCGTCACGTCGTCTACTGATTGACCACTGTCTGCGACACTCGCGTGCCCGGATGTCTTCGATGGCAAGATCGAATCACAGAATAGTCAATCGGGGTCATGATGTCAATGGGGAATTCGAATCGAGGGCTGACTCTGTCGTGACCACCGCAATGCGTCAAAGCCGACACTCATGTTGCTCTTGCCACAATCGTGACCGTCTCTGAGATTGTTGGTGGGTTTGAAGTCGGGCGGATGGGGCTTTCGGCCAGGACCGCCGGCCTTCCCTCGCACTTTGTTTGGTGCAGCCCCACCTCCAGCCGACCGCGTGCGCCAAATACCTTGAGTAGCCTTGATTGCGCCCTCTACATGCCCGCGTCGAAATCATCTCCACGGATCTTCAACTCGGAAAGCACTTGATGTGTGCTACCGGAACCAGTGGAGATCTCAGGCAGCAATACTTCGACGGGAAGACCGTTGATGTCCGCCTACGGTGGGCAACAGACCATGTGGCAAATTCAGAACGAGGCCTGCTCAATCAGTACCACGAGAGGGACGTACTGGTTTGGGCAGAGGGGTCATGCGAACGCGGTCATCCTCGATGACGGAGAAATGCCCAACCCAGTCGGTGCGTCGCGAGAGGGCCGACACGATCGTCAGGGCCATGGCATCTGGAGATGGAGCGGAGATGCGCAAGAGCACGTTGCCTGTTGCGGACGGAAGGTGCGCGCGAAAGGCCAATTCGCCGAAGTCCTTGTCAAAGGTGATGAGGATGCACTCTTCGCTCTGCGCGCGGGCGAGCACATCTTCATCTCGGCTACCAGGCGCCTCGGTTCGCATCCAGACAACGTCGTGGCCTGCCTGTTGCAGGGCGGTAATGGTCTGTGCGGGGAGGTTCTCGTTTGCGAGCAGCCGCATGGCTCCGGCCATTGAAAGCTACAGGGGATAGACCTTTTCGGCCTTGAGCAGGCTGCTGGCGTAGGCTAGGCAGGCAGCGATATCTTCGTGCGTGAGGCCGGGGTAGTTGCGTAGGATGTCCTCCTGGCTCCACCCCTGCGCCAGCAGGTCGACGATGAACTCCACCGCCAGGCGGCTGCCTCTTACCACTGGCTTGCCGACCAGAATGGCAGGGTCAATCACGACACGGTCTTGCCAATTCATGGAAAAGCCTCCTCTTCGTCCTGCCAGTGCTTGCTATCAGGCCTGTATTGTACCTTGTGCGAGCCGAAAACCTCGTCCGAGGTTGTTTGGGGGACTCCCGGCTCACACAGCACGCCGGCAGTCGTGGTGCAATCCGTTGAGGACAGGAACTGTGATGAGCCCTCCTCGCTTCGGGCAGGCTGGGGCACGATCCCCTCAGGAATCTTCTGCCCAATCCCCTGGTGTGGCACGTGCTGGCAAAGCGGACGGCGGACACCGAGGCAGTTCCGGAGATGGTCGCCTCGAAAATCATTGGTTGGTCCGGACGTTTGGGGGAGGAGGAGGGACGTGGCGGGCTCACCACGCGCCAGTTCGTGCGCTATCACTCGATGCAACTGAAGATGGGAGACGATCTGAAGGGCGTCCGGCAGGGGCGCAAGACGCGCCCGCTGGCTTCATCGGAAGAGATCTTGGCACTTCGGCCCGAGTTGACGTCCGTTCGCTGATCGGCTAGCACGCTCGATAGGCAACTCGGCACAAACCTCGAAAAAGCCCCGACCGGCGGTCGGGGGTGGGCAGAGCTATTCCTCTGACCTCTTTCCCCCAATTCCCTTCTTGCCTCTTTACAGTGCAATACATCGGTATGAGACTTGGCCCTGCCGAGCCGGCCCCAGATCGTAATTTCTCCTCTCTGAGGGTGCCACCCGTGCTTCGGCATGACTGTCCCTGGCGAGGTTCGTCGTCGAGTGTTAATGCGACCGTACCTCAACCGCCACCCCGCTGTCAAGGTTGAGTCGAGCCACGTCCGGTCCAAGTCCATTGTCGAACGGATGAGGTTCTTGACTGGGACGGGGTGTGCTAGCCGAAAACCCCGTCTGAGGTAGTTCGTGGGACTCCCGGCTCACACAGCACGCTGGTAGTCGTGGTGCAATCCATTGAGGACGGGAACCGTGATGGGGCTTCCTCGCCTCGGCCAGGCTGGCTGAGGCACGATCCCCTCAGGAATCCTCTGTCCAATCCCCTGGTGTGGCCTTGCTCGGTTGAAGTATTCGACGTATTCTTTCACTACCCGATGAAGGTGCCTGTCCCCGACAACCAGCAGGTGATCGGGGCATTCTCTCCTCACACACACTCCCCAGGAACCGTTCGCAGACCGCGTTGGCCTTTGGAGCGCGGTAGGGCGTCTTCAGGACTTCAATGGAGCTTGCCTTAGCGACTCGTGCGAAATCGTCGCCGTACTTGCTGTCCCGATCGCGAATCAGGAAACGCGGGGTTAGGCCATAGGGGGTCACTTCCCGAAGTTGTTGCGCCACCCAGGCGTCAGTCGGGTGGGAGGTGACGCCAAAATGAACAACTTGGCGCGACGCGAGTTCGATGATGAAGAAGGCGTAGATCTGCCGGAAGAACAGGTCGAACACTGGGAGAAAGTCACAGGCCCATACCATCTGGGCGTGATTCTTGAGGAGGGTTGACCAATTCTGACCATGGGCAGGGTGGGGGCGTGCCAGGCGGATGTACTTCTGGATTGTGGTCCCCCGGCCTGCGCCTGGGGCAGGTTGGCGACCCGGATGCCGAGTTTCATGAGTTCGCCAC
>JAPLGX010000415.1 GCA_026389925.1 Chloroflexota bacterium | reverse complement strand
GCTCCGCCATGTCGCGCAGCGCCTCGCGCCGCAGCTTGCCCAGGCGGATTTCCTGCAGCACGCGCCCGAAGGCCAGCGCCAGCTGGTTCTCCCACTCCTCGTTGACTTTGCCCATCGCCGCATCGAAGCCCAGCCCGGCCTCCACGCAAATGGTGAGCAGGTCCAGTGCGTCGGGCATGGCCTTGCGCACGCCGTCCTGGCGGCGTCGGATGCGGCTCTCCAGCCACAGGCGTGGGAAGTAGTAGCCCAGCACCGTGAACACGCCCACCAAGAGCAGCGCCAAGAGCCATTTGGGCGCGCCCGGCCCGACCACGAACAGCAGCAAGGTGAGCCCGCCGAACAGCGCCGCGGCCACGATCTGCAGCGCCCAGAAGACCGTCGGGTCGAGCCCGGCCGGGTTGCCGGCCATCTCCAACCGCTTGTGGATGAGAACCAGGTTGGCCTTGGGGGTGAATTTGATGACGAGCTGGCCGATGCCGCGCAGCGCCGGCAGCATCACCCGTTCCTGGAAGGGTTGCTCCAGCTCGATCTCTTCCAGCGTGATCGGCTTGTCGCGCCCGGCGTACTCCGCCAGGCGTGTCTCGAGCGGATCCCCCGATGCCGGTAGGCGCATGCCGGCATACACCAGCGCGCCTGCAATCAGCACCAGCGAACCGAGAACAATGGCGGTCAGCATGGGTTACACCTCGATCGAGGCGATCTTCTGCACGGCGAAGAAGCCCAGGAAGATCATCAACAGCCCGGTGATCACCATGGGGATGCCGCAAATGCGCGTGGCCGGGTTGAAGAACTGCATGATGTAGCTGCGGTTGACGAAATACAGGAACAGCGCCAGCACGAAAGGCACGATCCCGATCATATAACCGGTGATGCGTTGCTGCGCGGTGAGAACACGAACCTCGCCCTTGATGCGGATGCGCTCGCGAATGGTGAAGGAGATCGTGTCCAGGATTTCGGCCAGGTTGCCGCCGACCTCGCGCTGGATGTTCATGGCCGTCACCATCAGCTTGAGGTCGGTCGAAGCCACACGGCGCAGCAGGTTCTCCAGCGCCGCCTCGAGCGAGATGCCCAGTTGCATCTCCTGCACCACGCGCCGCATCTCGAGCGAGGTGGGCGAGGGCATTTCCTTGGAGACGGCCTCCAGCGCCTGCATGATCGAATAGCCGGCGCGCAGGCTGTTGACCGTCAGGTTAATCATGTCCGGCAGTTGGGCTTCGAAGGTGTGCAGGCGGGCCGACTGGCGGCTGCGCACGTAGAGGATGGGGATGAACAAACCGCCGATTCCAGCCACGAAGGAGAAGGCCAGCGCCCGTGCAAGCACCCCGCCCACGATGCCCACGCCGATGCCGGAGATGACAATGGCCGCGATAAACTCGGCCGGGCGCAGCTTGAGGTCGGCGCGGGCCAGATCGCGCGCCATGTTGCTGAACAGTTGCGAACCCGAGAAGCGCGCCTCGAGGATGTCGGCGATCGGGCTGGCCCGCTGGCCGGCCATCGCCTCCTCGCCTCCTGCCACCACCGCCGGCGCGGCGGCGGTGACGTCGCCCAGGCGCTCCTCGACCACCGTCTTGCGGCCACCTGCCAGCATCCCGACCGCCATCAGCACCACTGCGGCGGCGGCGAGTATTCCGGCCAGCACTCCGGCGTTCATGCGGCTCCCTTTGCGCGCGAGGCTAGTAGCGTATCTTTTCGCCGATGCCGAAGACTGAGGGCGACAGGCGAATGTTGGAGGCTTCGATGCGGTCCATGAACTTGGGCCGCAGCCCGGTCGGGCGCAGGCGCCCGATGATGCGCCCGCCCTCGAAACCGGTATGTTCGAACTGGAACAGATCGGTCATGGTGATCACATCGCCTTCCATGCCGTGAATCTCGGAAAGGTTTACAATGCGCCGTGTGACGTCGCGCAGTCGCTCCTGGTGCACGATGACCTGGATGGCCGAGGCCACCTGC
>JAPLGX010000378.1 GCA_026389925.1 Chloroflexota bacterium | reverse complement strand
GAAAGACGGTACCGGACCCTGTTCAATGAAATGCCGGTCGGCGTTTACCGAACCAGCGTGGAGGGCAAGATCCTGGATGCCAATCCGGCGTTAGCGTCGCTGTTCGGATACGCCTCTCCGGACGAACTGGCAGGGCTTGTTGTTGGTGACTTCTACATCGACCCGCAGGAGCAGGTTCAGTGGCGCGAGGCGGTCGCGCGGGAAGGCGTGCTCCACGAATCCGAGATCCGCCTGCGCCGCAAGGACGGAACCTTAATCTGGGCACACGACAGCGGCCGAGTGATTCGCGACGAGTCGGGAGGCGTCATCTCCTACGAGGGCACCTTGTCGGACGTCACCGAGCGCAAAGAGGCAGAGCAGGGATTGCGCGAGAGCGAGGAGCGCTACCGAAAGCTAGTGGAGCTCTCGCCTGACAGCATCGGCATTCATTGCGAAGGCAAAGTTGTGTACGTCAATCCCGCGGCGGTGAAACTCTTTCATGCCAATCGCCCGGAGGATTTGGTGGGCCTGCCGATCATCCAGCTGGTCCACCCCAGTTATCGGGCGATTGCCATGGAGCGCGTCCGGCTCACATACGAGAACAACCTGCCCGCCCCATTGTTGGAGGAGAAGTTCGTGACTCTGGACGGGCAGTCAATTGACGTCGAAATCAGGGCCGCGCCGATTGTGCATGAGGGCAAACCGGCCACACAGATCATCATCCGCGACATCACCGAGCGCAAGCAGGTGGAAGAGGCGCTGCGCCACGCGCAGGAAGAGACCGGCCATGCCAACCGCCTGCTCCTCGCTCTCAGCCAGGCGGCTCAGGCCGTGCAGCGCGCCCGCACCCAGGAAGATGTCTACGCGGCCGTTCAGGATCAGATGACCCAACTGGGTTTCAAAGCCACGGTTTTCGAACTTTCTCAGGAGGGGAACACCTTACGCATTGCCTATCTGAACTACGCCTCCAACCTGGTACGCAAGGCCGAAAAGATGGTCGGGCTTTCGATGAGCAACTATCGCTTCCGTCCGCGGCAAGGAAGTGTCTTCCAGCGCGTGCTGGCGCAGGGCGAAGCGGTCCATGTAGAGGACACGGCGCTGGCTGTGGCAGATGCCATACCCAAGGGATTGCGCGCCCTGGCGCGGCCGGTTGCAGAACTATTCCATCTCCAACCGTCTACATATGCGGCGCTGACGGTAGACGATAAGACGATTGGCGTCTTCTCCGTCACCGGCGCCGGTCTGACCGAGGCGGACAACCCAGCCGTCACTACCTTTGCCCGCCAGGCCGCCATCGCCGTGCAGAACGCCCGCTTGTACGAGCAGGCGCAGCAGGAGATCGCCGAGCGCAAGCAGGCGGAGGGAAGACTGGCTGCCTCCGAGGCCGAACTGCGTGCCCTGTTTGCAGCCATGACAGATGCGGTAATTGTTTACGATGTAGATGGCCGCTACGTCAAGATCGCCCCCACCAACCCCACCAGCCTCTACCGCCGACCGGACACGATGCTCGGCAAAACCGTGCATGAGATTCTCCCGAAGGAACAGGCCGATTACATCGTCGCCAAGATCGGCGAAGCCCTACATACAGACCAGGTTGTCCATGGCGAGTATGCTCTGCAAGTCGACGGCAAGGAGGTATGGTTTGGCAGCAGCGCCTCGCGGATTGCCGAAAACACCATCGTGTGGGTAGTGCACGACATCACCGACCGCAAGCAGGGGGAAGAACGGATCCAGAGGCAGGTAGAGAGCCTTGGGGTGCTCTATGAACTCTCGCGCACGCTGTCGGCGATGGACGATTTCGGCGCCATCCTCGATCTGGTGACCCGCCACGCAGCCCAGAGCGCACATGTCACCTTTGCCTGTGTTCTGCTCCTGGAGCAGGATGATCTCGTCCTGCGGGCGGGATTTCCGGTCCGCCTGCTCGACCAGGATCTGCAAGTGGGGCAGCGCGAGCCGCTTGCAGCGCATCCCTTGCTCCAGCGCGTCTTGGAGGAGAACGCCGCGCGAGTTCTTGAAGGTGACAGCTTGGAAGGGGGCGAATGTGCGCCCTTTTACCTCGGCGTACTCCGTTCCCTGTGCGTGGTCCCGCTCTATATCCGCGATCGCCCCTTTGGACTTCTGATGCTGTGCGAGACGCGGCATGGGGCGCGCGAGCCCTTCACCGCCGAAAAACTCCGCATGGCCTGCAGCATCGGCGATCAGGCTGTCAGCTCGCTGCAGCGCGCCCTACTGCATGAGGAGACCGTGCGCCAACTTGGCCAATTGGAGGCGATGCACCACATTGATCAGGCCATCGCCGGAAGCATAGATGTGCGGTTGACGCTCAACGTCGTGCTGGAGCAAGTCACCAGTCAACTGAAAGTGGACGCCGCCAGTGTGCTGTTGCTCGACTCGCATTCTAACACGCTGGACTGCGTCGCCGTACGCGGCTTCCGTACAGGCATTCCGAAAGACATCCACTTGCGGTTGGGGGAGGGGTATGCCGGGCGCGCCGCGCTGGAGCGGAAACCCGCCCACATCCCAGACCTGCGCCTCAGAGGGACCGATATCCTGCGCTCGCCGCTCGTTTTGGCGGAAGGCTTTGTGTCCTATCATTGCGTCCCACTCATCGCCAAGGGGCAGGTGAAAGGCGTGCTGGAGGTTTTCCACCGCACGTGGCGGGAGGACGACGCGGCGTGGGTGAACTACATGGAAACGCTCGCTGGGCAGGCGGCCATTGCCATTGACAACGCGCAGCTGTTCGAGAACCTGGAACGATCAAATGTCGGGCTCATGTTGGCCTACGATGCGACCATCGAGGGCTGGTCTCGCGCGCTAGACATGCGCGACAAGGAAACCGAAGGCCATACCCAGCGCGTGATGGAAATGACGCTGCACATGGCGCGTACGGCCGGTCTCAGCGAAGAAGAACTGGTGCATGTTCGACGAGGCGCACTGCTGCACGACATGGGCAAGCTGGGGGTCCCCGACAACATTCTGCTCAAGCCCGGAGAATTGACGGAGGCCGAGTGGGTCATCATGCGCAAGCACCCGGCTTTTGCCTACGAAATGCTCTCACCGATTACCTATCTCCACCGGGCGCTCGACATCCCGTATTGCCATCACGAAAAGTGGGACGGCTCCGGGTACCCGCGAGGATTGAAGGGCGAACAAATCCCCAAAGCGGCCCGCATCTTCGCGCTGGTCGACGTGTTCGACGCGTTGCGCTCCGACCGGCCCTATCGCCCGGCCTGGCCGCTCGCCAAGGCGGTTGACCACATTCGATCGCTGTCGGGGAGTCACTTCGATCCGGATTTGGTCGAGCCCTTCCTGGCCGATGTGATGGCGAGCTAGGCCCCCGCCCCAGGACCGAATCTCATAACCTGATTCTCGTGAGGGACCGTACGAGGCCAAATGGGCCACGAGCAACGCCGACAACATAGGGACTGGAAGGACTGTGACAGGGAGCGTCCATCTTCACTCCGTTGACGGTTGCAGCATCTTCTATTGTTCGCATCCCCTTCCGTCGAGGCTTACGATGAGGTAACATAAGCGAGTGCCCGGGGCCGAAGACTTCTCTTCCAGTCCTCCAAGGTACCTTCGAGCATCGGCGAGGGCAGTTGACAGCGGTCTACCAGTAGATACCGTGAAGCGGGGAGAATTGGCCCGGTAGGCGCATGCATGTCGTGCGAACCGATCAGAGTTGAGTCACTTTATTCGTCGAATCAGCGACGGCGTCATCGCGGAAAACCAGGGAAAAGCAAGGGGTGCGGGTGAACTGAGAGTCGCCCTATTCCCAAGCAAGCATTCGCGGGTTCGAATCCCGTCACCCGCTCTCACAGCCAAAAGAAAGCGCATCCGGCCTCCGATTGGGGGCCGGATGGGTTGTAAGTCACATACTGCTTAGGCAAGGATTCGTCGGCCCGGACTTCGTCGCTTAGCGATTCCGCTGCATCGGGGCCGACTCTTGCGAGCAGCGCCCATCCAAGCGAAGTGACATGCGAGCGAGAGTCGCTTTCTTCCGTATCTTCCCCCGCCCGCGCACGGCTGCGCCGCATCATCCACTACTCATACACCCAGATCCTCACCCGCGCCTGGGGGCACATGTTGTCGTTCGGCTCGCGGTAGGTGTTGATGTAGGCCGTGGTCAGGCCGTAGTAGTACGCACCATGCCACTCGGTGAGGTCGTATTGCTCCTGGTAGCCGATCATGACATTGTTGATCCCCAATCCGCCTGCCTTACACTGAAAGTCCACAACGTAGTTGTCGACCGAATCCCCGAGGTTGTGCCACAGCGTCGGGCGCGTGCCGCTGTTGGGCAAGGCAAACCAGCCGCTGTCATATGCAGGCCGGGGAAAGAAGCCGGACGCAACCCCGTCGACATTCAGGTCCCCGGATATCTCGACGTCGCCGGTGAACTGGCCGGCCTTGGGATCCGCCGCGGTGCTCCCCGCCTCCAGCGCCCATCCCGTCCCAGCGGTCCATGTCGTGAGCGTGTTTGCCGAATTGGCCGCCTCGGTATTCTCGAAGGCCCCGGCGCTGGCGGCGCTGCTCGTCGCC
>JAPLGX010000417.1 GCA_026389925.1 Chloroflexota bacterium | reverse complement strand
TGGGAGGTGGAGGCCACCAGACCTCCATCGGGCGAGAAGGCCACGTCGGATACGCCGCCGGCATGGCCAAACAGTACTTGGGCCAGCCGCCCGTCGGAGGCGCGCCAGATGCGCAGGTAACCGTCCCACGAACCGGAGGCGATGAGTTGCCCATCCGGCGAAAACGCAAGGGCCTGGACCGGGCCAGCATCCCCCGCCAGGGCCTCGAGGAGGCCCCCGTCGCTTGCACGCCAGTGTTCGACGTTGCCCTCGAGTGACCCGGAGAAGAAGGTCTCGCCGTCACGCGCAAACGCCAGGCCGCGCACTCGGCCCACCGGCCAGGTCAGCGTCCGCTCCAGCGAGCCTTGTGGAATCGCCCACATGCGCAGCGTTTGATCCTCCGCACCGCTCACCAGGCGGCTGGCGCGAGGGTCAAAGGCCAGCGCGGTCACGCGGCCGGTATGCGCTCTGAGCACCAGCGGCAGCCCGCGCACCTCGGTCGGCCAGAGCCACACTTCGCCGTTGCTCACGCCGGTTGCCAGCCACAGCCCATCGGAGGAATAAGCCAGCGCCGTGACAGGCGCCGGGTACGAGATGAGCGAGCGCTCCAGCCGCCCATTGCCGACGCTCCACACGCGCACCGTCTTGTCGTCGGAAGCCGAGGCCACGCTGAGCGAATCGGGGAAGAAGGCGACCGCATTCACCGCGCCCTTGTGGCCCTCAAGCATTTGCGCCAACTCGCCCGTCGCCACTCGCCACAGCCGCACGCGCTTGTCGTCCGCGCCCTCCGCCAGGTAGTGCCCGTCAGCCGAAAAGGCGAGGCTGGTCACCACGACTTTGGGCGCTTCGAAGCCGAGCAGCAATTCGCCGTCAGCCACCCTCCACACGCGCACCTTCTCGCCCCATCCGGCCGCGACCTGCGATCCATCCGCGCTCATCGCGACCGCCCGCACGGGGCCGCCTGTCTCGAAGAAGCTCGCGCACGCGGAAGGTATTCGGCGGGGCAATGGTTTCGATCACCGCGGGCAAGGGCGTGAAGTTGAGCGCCGGCAACTTCGGCGTCGGCGTGGGGGTGCGCGAGGGGGTGGGCGTCTTGCGGGGTGTGGGCGTGAGGGTGAACGTCGGCGTCACGGTCGCGCTCGCCGTGGCCGTTGGAGTCGGGTTGGGCGTCTCCGACGGAAGAAGGGTGGCCGTCTCGGTCGGTGTCGGGCTGGCCGACGCGGTCTCGCTGGGTGCTGGGGTATCGGTGGGTGGAAGGGTCGGAGTGAAGGTGGCGATCAGCCCGGCCCATCGGCCGCTCTCGCCGCAGGCTGCAACCGTCAAGCAGATCGCGATGTTGGCAAAGAGAATCCCCACTCGCCTCCAGGCGGCTTTCTTCACGCGAGGCCTGCGCCTCATATTCGATCGCCTGAGCGGGTTGACCCGTATTTGAGTGGGCAACCGTGCCGCGCGCCCGGGCGAATTCATCCTCGGCCAGGTGCGCTCATCGAGAGGCCCGTGCCGCCGCGGCGCACCAGGATGACCTCCGCCAAGATGCTAACCGCAATCTCCTCCGGTGTCTCGGCGTGCAACTCGAGCCCGATGGGCGAATGAACGCGCGCGATAGCCTCCGCGGGCGTGCCACGCTCGGCCAGCGCCTGGGCAGTGGTTATCCATCGCCGCCTTGAACCGATAACACCCACGTAAGCGGTGGGCGCCGCGAGCAACGCCGGCAGCCCCTCCACGTCCACCTCGACGTTGCGCGTTGCCAGCACGACATACGTGTCCCGGTCGAGGCTCCAGCGCGAAGGAATCTCGCGTATCGGGCAGACAAGGTATCGGTCGGCCCCGGGGAGCGCCTCCGGCGTGCACAAATCGGCGCGGTCGTCTGACACGACGACGAAGAAGCCGAGCTGCTTCCCGAGACGCGCCACCGCACGCCCAACGTGGCCCGCCCCGACCACGACCAGGGTGACCAGCGGACGGATCGGGTCGATGAAGATGTCGGTGGATCCGCCGCACTGCCCAGGATCGCCCTCGGCGGGGTTGCTCAATTCATAGTGAACGGTCCGTGGCTTGCGCTCGCGCAACACCTCGGCCGCCTCGGCGCACACGTGGCTTTCCATTTCGCCGCCGCCGACCGTTCCGAGCGTCGAGCCATCCGGGTAGATGAGCATCTTGGCGCCGACGTGACGTGGCACTGAACCGCTGGCCGCGACCACTGTCGCCAGAGCAACGGCCATCCCCTTTCGATCGGCTTCCGCCAAGGCTGCGAAGAGACTATCCATGGACTCCATTCGCACGCGAGCCGGGTTGGGTGGCCCGCCGCGAGATGATCAAGTATAGCGCCAACAGCCTGCGCCCCAACCCGCGCCAAGAGCGGGCCGAATCCTGGTCAAGGCTCACGAACCGGATCGTACACGGCCCCCGCCATCCACGCACTCGGGACCCAGTTCACCAAAGAGGCGTGGTGACGGCCGCGTGCCCGCTTCTATATGTAAGCGAGGCGCACTCCGCCGGCGCTTCTGAGAGCTCGCCACACCCGCTCGGGCGTGGCAGGGATTTCGTTCACCCATGCTCCGACCGCGTCGTGGATGGCATTAATGACTGCCGGGGCGACGCCATCCATGGGGATTTCTGCGACAGCTTTGACGCCGAATGGATGGCTGGGCTCGAAAGTCTCGACGAAGATCGTCGTCAGGTCCGGCATTTCATCGGCGGCGAAGAGGTGGTAGTCGCGCAGGTCGCGCACCAACGGCTTGCCGAGCGAGTCGTAGCGCATCTCTTCGCATACGGCATAGCCCAGCGCCTGGGCCATGCCGCCCTCGACTTGGCCCGCGGCCGTGAGCGGATTGACGATGACTCCCGAGTCCACGGCCATCACCAGGCGTTCGACACGCACCTCGC
>JAPLGX010000380.1 GCA_026389925.1 Chloroflexota bacterium | reverse complement strand
ATGCACGCCTGGGCCTCGCCATGGAAGTCCGACAAACGCGAAGTGATGATCGATGTTTCACAAGCCTCGCTCGGTCCTGATGTCGCTTCCCGCTCGCCGGAGATTGGCCCATTGTATCTCGAAGATGGCGAGCCGCTGCGTCTGCGTGTATTTATCGACCGCAGTATTGTCGAAGTGTTCGCCAATGACCGCCAATGCCTGACGCTGCGGGCTTACCCCACTCGTCAGGACAGCACGGGAGTATCCGTCTTCGCCCGCGGCAGCGAGGCAAACTTGGTTTCGCTCAATGCCTACCAGATGAAGAGCGTCTGGCCCGACCTGAAAGGCCAGGAAGGACGGTAGCCCCCACCGTCATCAGGGCTTTGGATGCCGTGTTGATGAAGGTCGCGGTGGCACTGAACGCTCTGGACATCAGCAGGCTCGGCGTGCTTCTCTCCGGGTTCTGCTATCGCAGTACGCCCCAGATTGATGTGGGCTTTATCAACTCCGTCTTAAAGGACCTTTACACTCGTTATTTAAGGAGTTGGCCTTTGTACAGATCCTTGATGGGAAGGCCAGGAGCCTCGGCGTGACCCTAGACTGGACCCTGTATGATCGGGGTGAAAACTAACAAGCGCGTGAACCCGTTGTTTCGACCCAACACAGGCCTTGCAATGCTGGCCGGGGAGGGACTGACCTTAGCGCCCTCCCATTGCTGCGGGATGCCTGTAGGCGGATTAGGCCTCACACGGAAGAACGAAAGAGGGGTGGGGTTTTCTCATTTCTTCTGATTTCTCTATGCCTGGGACGATTTAAGGAGGGCAGGTCACCTCGGCTTCGAGCCAACCGTCGATTTCCGGACGGGGACCCGGAAGGCTGTCGCTTCGTACTGGGAGATGGGCTGGTTATAGTGCTCTTCTTCCCATCCTCCGCGGGAGGGCTGGCGCTCGTGCCCGCGGGCGAGGTGCAGCGGTGCGTGAGGAACAGACCGATAGCGGAGAGCGCCCAGTGCGAGTCTTGATGCAGCTATAGGAGGTGTTTTGCTGAACTCAGCACCGGTGCATTGAATACACGTGACAGGACGTGAGGTACGAGCCGACCTCCAAGCTGCACAGCCCGGTATCCTGTCCCTCCGGCATGCAAATTCCGCTCTTGAAGTGCGGGCAGTCGGTTCCAATGCCCGATTTCAGCACATTACCACGCTTACTCCAGCAAGTGGTCGTGCAGAACCGTTTCTCCTCCGTGCGGTCGTGGTAGCCCCGGGTCTCCGAAGCGGGTCGGGTCTTTCCGCACACCGCGCACCTGACCTTCTCCGTCTCGCCGTGGAACTCGGGATGCCGCTGGGCGAACGATCGGATGCCGCCGACGATGCTCGCATAGGCGTCGAATTCCCCTCTATCCAGCAGTTTCTTGAGCACCGGGATAGCGCGCGAGTCACCGATTATGACCAGCACATCTGCTAGGTCGGATTTCCCGCAGCCGCCGCTCGCCAGTTCCTCCAGGATGGCTGGCACCGCGTCGGCTCCGGCCTGCCTCAGGATCGACTTGGCACAGTCCTCCTTCGAGAACAACTGGAACTCCTTGCTGTAGTCCTGGCTTTTAAAGATTGCGGCCAGCGCGCGGTAATCCTTCCGGGCCTGCAGTTTCTCAGCCCAAGACGCGGGCGACTCGTATTCGCACAGCGGTGACGTTCCGTCGTAAATCTCTAGCGAGATTTGCGCCTTCACTCTGTGGTC
>JAPLGX010000274.1 GCA_026389925.1 Chloroflexota bacterium | reverse complement strand
CGGGTTCGAATCCCGTCACCCGCTCCTCTCCCTTGTTCTGTGAGGCTTGGACCAGGCATAAATCCACCAGATCTTGGGCGTCGGGATTTGACGAGCCCTGACACCATTCGGCACTCGCCCGCAGAATCGGCGCAATCATTGCGGCGCCAGGGTCCACGTGCCCTACCGACCGGTCTTGAAGCCAACGAGAGCGTCCTTTCGTTGCTCTCATGCCCTTGGCCCTTCCGGCTCCCGACTCGGCTGCCACGGCGGCGTCATCAATCAGGACGTCAACCCCACGCCCGCAGCCACGTGCTCACGAACGGCATCCCGGGCCCGCGCCATTCGTCTGGACCGCCAGAGCCGACTCGATCCTTGCCATGCTCGAACGACTTTGTCAACCTGTCTCCGGAACGGAACACTAGCCTTCCTTAAGCTGCAGTGCTTTGTATTCTGCGATCACCCCGATTATTACCTTCTCGACGGGGATTCGTTCAATACTTGAGGCACCAAGGTAACCATGCACAGATGTCTTCTCGAACAACACCCGCACGCTTTGCGGATCCTCAAAAGGTCCCCCGTGTCCCACAAGGATGACATCCGACCGCACTTTGAGGGCCGCTTGGCACATCTCCTCAGTCCTCTCACACGCCTCGTCAAGACCAGGTGCTTTCTGGGCACCGATCAGGCCTCCTGTGGTGAGACCAACATGGGTGCCGATGATATCCGCACCCGCCTCTGCCATCTTGCCGCACTCGTCGGGAGTGAACGCATATCCTACCGTGAAGATATCACGGTCATGGCACTTGCGGATCAGCTTGACTTCCTCAGGATATCCTAGGCCAGCGTCGTCGATATGTCGGCGGAACGTGCCGTCGTACACACCTGCCGTGGGAACGTTGGTTATGCCCGAGAAACCCATGTTCATCATCTCAGTGATTAGCAAATCTATGTCTCGATATGGATCCGCAGCACCGATGCCTGCTATGACTGGAGTACTTGCTACCACTTTCAGGACCTGCCGTCCCAGTCGGAGAGTGATGGCATTTGAGTCGCCATAGGCCAGGTAGCCCGATAACGAACCGTGGCCGTCCATGCGGAATGGGCCAGTATTGTAGACCCCGATGATGTCAATACCAGCCCGGTCCGCCGCCTTTGCGACCAGACCGATCCCTGCGCCGCCGATGATGATCGGCTCTCGCTTCTCTACCTTAGCTCTAAGCCTCTCTAGTATTTCCTTGCGAGTGAATTGCCTCATGTGCTTTGATCTCCCTTCTGTGGAATGGTAGTGACCAACGGTGCTCGCTCAGAAGTATCACTATCGAGGGCCAGCAACCCGCTGACGTAGCCCAGCGCATTCGGCCCATGCCTCAGCCCGCGTTCCACCGCCGTTGATCCGCGCGGCAGGCTGGCCTTGCCTCCCGCTGCGGGTTCCTTGACCCAGCGGCTCACCGACTGGCGGTGGATTGCTTCCCAGATCCCAGGTGACCCCGACCGGCCTAGAAGTCCGGCCGAAAAGTGAATCCCCAATCGCGCCCCGGTGTTATCAGTTGTGGTAATGACAGGAGGGCTTGATGCTG
>JAPLGX010000253.1 GCA_026389925.1 Chloroflexota bacterium | reverse complement strand
GGACGACCTGCATGCCCTTGATCACCTTGCCGAACACGCTGTGCTTGTTGTCGAGGTGGGGTGTGGCGCGGTGAGTGATGAAAAACTGGCTGCCGTTGGTGTTCGGGCCGGCATTGGCCATGGAGACCACGCCCGGTCCGTCGTGACGCAGACCGGGGTGGAACTCATCCGCGAACCGATAACCGGGGCCGCCGCTGCCCGACCCGGTCGGATCGCCGCCCTGGGCCATGAAATCGCGGATGACCCGGTGGAAGGTCGCGCCGTTGTAGAAGCCCTCGCGTGCGAGAAAGACGAAGTTGTTCACCGTCTTGGGGGCGCGATCCGCGAACAACTCGACGACGAAGTCGCCTTTCTCGGTGTGGAAGGTGGCGCTGTAGTGCTTCTTGGCGTCAATCGCCATCGCCGGGGCGGTGTTGTACTGCTTGGGCACAAGGCCTCCTCGTGAACCTGGGATAGACGAATTGTACTTGATGGTCCGCTGGCCAGCGCCAAACCGGCGCTCCGATATACAATGGTCGACACCTGGAAGGCGGATTGCGCTAAGGGATGAGCGCCTCTTCACTGAGCAGGAATTGCGCCGCCACGCGGGCGAGGGAGGCGCGCGCATGTACATTGCTCACCAGGGCGTTGTTCATGATGTGACCGACTGCGCCAAATGGCGCACCGGCACACACCAAAGGCTGCACTTCCCGGGCCAGGATCTGACCTCCGAATTGCCGGATGCGCCGCGCGGTACAACGGTGTTCGCGCACCCGTGTGGTGAAGCGGGTGGGGCGGCTGACGGGGTGAGCACGGCGGATGGATGGCCATATCGGATGCGCGGAAGGCAGCACGACGGCGGTCGACTTCCAACTCGGAGATTGAGCCGATGGCGTTGCACCCGTTGTTGAGCGATATCAAGTTGGCCCGCCGCCTGGAGGCGGATGAGATGCTCGGGCTGGAGGAATGCATGCAGGCTGCGCAGCAGCGCCAGCCGCACGTGGGCGCGGAGCGCCTGGCCGTGGCCGATGGCATCGCCCTGTTCTGCGGCGAGGGGTCGCCTCTCAGCCGAGCCGTGGGTCTGGGGATGCGCCGACCGATCGAGCCCGGCCATCTGCGGCAATTGCGCGAGTTCTATGCCTCACACGGCAGTCCGGCGGAATTCGACTTGTGCCCGCTGGCGGATGAGTCGCTTTGGGATGCTGCCGGGCGCGAGGGGTATCACATCAAAGAATTCGAGAACGTGTGGGTACGGCCTCTGGGCGACCCGATACAACTTGAGCGAGACGCGCGTGAGGTACGCGTCCTTGAGATCAGCCTGGACCAGGCCGGGCTGTGGGCCGACGTGGTGGATCGCGGATTCAACGAGGGTCGCACGCCGGCACTAATGACTGAGCGCATTGGTCTCATCTTGCCTTACGCGGCGAATACCCGCTGCTTTCTGGCCTACGTTGGAGAGACCCCGGCGGGCGGAGCCGCGCTCTCGGTCCATGGGCCGACGGCCGCCCTTTTCAGCGCGGCCACCTTGCCGGAATTCCGCCGGTCGGGGGTGCAGACCGCACTCCTTGCAGCGCGCCTTGCGGCGGCCGCCGCGTCCGGCTGCGACGTGGCCCAGGTCCACACCACGCCCGGCAGCGCCTCGCAACGCAACGTTGAACGCATCGGGTTTCGCCTGGCGTACACCAAGTGCGCGATGCGGCGCCCACAACCAGCACGGGAGGTCGACCATGCAGCGTGAACTCACCCAACCCTCACCCCTCCTCGACCGCGATGGACGGCTGAGGCAGGTTGGCTGGTCGCGCCAGCCGCTCTTGGACAGCAACCTGGACGCGGCCCGCTTCTACCGCCTGCGCGGGCTGCAGTGGCTGCGCCTCAAGCGCTGGGATTACTACGGCGTGACGACGCCCGAGTTCTACTTCTCCGCGACCCTGGCCCACCTCGGGTATGCCGGGACTGTTTTTGTCTACGTCATCGATTTTGCGACGGGCGCGATGCACGAAGAGACACTGCTCGTGCCTCTCGGCAGCGGCATCCGCCTGTCCCGCAATAGCGACTCCGGTGAGAGCACCTACACCAGCAAGGCGGCCCGGCTGCGGTTTCGGGCCGAGGCCGGTGCGCGCCACGTCCAGGTGGCGTGGCCCGGCTTCAATCATGGTGAGGGCATCGAAGCAGAATTGACGATGGCGCTTCCACCAGCGCACGAGTCGATGAACATTGTCATCCCCATCCCGCCGCGGCGCTTCTACTTCAACCGCAAGATCAATTGCATGCCCACCGGCGGCTGGGTGAAGCGCGGCAAACGCAAGGCGACGATCGAGCCCGAGCGCAGCCTGGGCAACCTCGACTGGGGACGCGGGGTGTGGGACTACTCCAGCTTTTGGGTGTGGGCCAGCGCCTCCGGGTTTCTAGCCGATGACCGTAGGGTCGGCCTCAACCTGGGCTACGGCTTCGGCGATACGGCGGCCGCGACGGAAAATGTGCTCATCCTCGACGAGCGGATTCACAAGTTGGACCAGGTGAGCTTCGACCACAATCCACAGGATTTCATGCGCCCATGGCATCTCTCGGCCGCGGATGGCCGCCTGGATCTCGAGTTCACGCCCTTCAAGGAACGCCTTGCGCGCAGCGATGTCCTGCTCATTCATAGCGAAGTACACCAGATGTTCGGACGCTATCGCGGTCAGGTCGTAGCCGATGGCGGCGAACGCATTCTCATCCAGGGTTTGACCGGGTTTGCCGAGGAGCATCACGCACGCTGGTAATCCGCTGACTGGCGACGAGGGCCGCCAACCCCGCGGCGCGCGTGCGGGGAGTGTCCCTCGGAGAGGTCAACATGCTGCGACATCCATTCGAGGGAGTCCCCCCAACGCGGCGCGTTGGGTTTTGGCTCGCATGTGCTGCGGCCACCGTCGCGGTCATGCTGGTCTTCAATCTCACCGGTACGCCGACTATCACGCCGGCCGCGCCCCAGGGAATCGTCTCGCTCCAGCTTGCGGGCAGCGCCGAGGCCGCCAATCGCATCCTGGCCTCGTGGGATAGCGCCGCCAGGCTGCGTGCTGCATTCGGGCTGGGGCTGGATTTCCTGTTCCCGCTGCTGTATGCGGCGACCATCGGCTCGGCCTGCGTGTGGGCGGCGGGAGCCTTTCGCCTGGTGTGGCCGGGGCTGGCGGTGGGGGGCGTACTATTGGCATGGGAGATGTGGCTGGCCGCATTGTTCGACTACCTCGAGAACATGGCCCTGACGGCGATTCTCTTCGGCGGCGTGCAGCCCCCTTTACCAGAGGTGGCGCGGGCCCTGGCGCTGCTCAAGTTCTGCCTGATTGGTGTGGCGCTGGTATATGTCGCGCTGGGCGCGATCCTCCGCGCGATGAGGCTGATCATGCGGCGCTAGAGGCCAAAGCCCTGTGAGGTCGCGTCCAACAGGCGGTCATTGCGTCGTCGAACACACCTCCGATATCCGGGAGACCCAACATCCTTTCCAAGCGCATTCGGGTGGCCGTGGGCAATTCCTCCCAGGCCGCTCGCGTTTGTGGGCGGCACGGCTCACTCTTTTGGTCCCCTTCCGTTAGAATGGGTCGCTCGAGGTCACCTGCCGATGCTGGGCACAATCGCGCGTTTGGAGAAGATCTCGCACTTCTTCGGCGCGCAACACCTTCTCGCGGATATCTCCTGGGAGATCCACCATGACGCGCGCGTCGGGCTGGTGGGTCCGAACGGCGTTGGCAAATCGACGCTGCTCAAAATGCTTGCCCGCCAGATGGAACCGACGCAAGGCAATGTACACGTCCACAAATCGGTGCGCGTCGGCTACTTGCAGCAGGAAATCATCTTCGATCCCGCGCGGCGCGTGATTGACGAGGCGCGCGATGCCTCGCCGACCTTGGCCGCCCTTGAGCGCGAGATGGATCAGCTCGCGATGCAGATGGCGGATCCGAAAACCTACGAGGTTTCGCGCCGCCTGGCATACGCCGCGGACCGGCATGCCCAGCTCATCGCCGAATTCGAAGAGAAGGGCGGACTCAACTTCGATAACCGCGTGCGTTCCACGCTGCGCGGGCTGGGGTTCGCCGAGCACGAGTTTGATCTGCCGTTGGCCGCGCTCTCGGGCGGACAGAAGAAACTGGTCGGGCTGGCCAAGCTGCTCATAGAGCAGCCCGAGCTGTTGCTGCTCGACGAACCCGACAACCACCTCGACCTGCGGGGCAAGCAATTCCTCGAACAACTCATCGCCGATTACCCTGGGGCGGTGGTCATCGTCTCGCACGACCGCTATCTGTTGGATGTGGTCGCGGACGAGATTGCCGAGCTGGAGGATTCCCGCCTGACTCTCTACAGCGGCAACTATTCGGAATACGCCTACGAGAAGAACCAGAAGCTGGCCTCGCAGGAGAAGGCCTTTGAGGTGCAGCAGCGGGAAATCCGCCGCCTGGAGTTCGCCATCCGCCGCCTGGGCGGGTGGGGGGCCGGGCAGAACGAGAAGTTCGTTCGCCGCGCGCGTTCGATGCAAAAGCGCCTGGACAAGATCGACCGAGTGGAGAAGCCCCTGCTGGAGAGGCGCACGATCGGCTTGACCCTCTCCGCCGCCAGCCATGGCTCGAATAAAGTGGTCGAGATGCGCGAGGTGACCAAGGCCTTCGAGGACTCCGACGGCCGGCCGCAGGTCGTGCTGCGCGATCTCAATCTGGTCGTCTGGCATGGCCAACGGGTCGGCATCATCGGGCCGAACGGGGCGGGCAAGACGGTGCTCTTCCGCTGCCTCTTGGGTCAGGAGGCGCCCACCCGCGGGCAGGTCGTGGTGGGGCCGTCGACCACCCTGGGCTACTACGCCCAGGAGCATCAAACGCTCGACCCGGAGAGCACGCTTGCCCAGGAGATCACGCGCGGACGGTGGATGAACGACCGTGACATGTATGGCCTCTTGGGCCGTTTTCTCTTCCGCGCCGACGACGCCCGCAAGCGAGTAGGTGATCTCTCGGGGGGCGAGAAGGCGCGTGTGCAAATGGCGCGCCTGATGCTGGAGGGCGCCAACTGCCTCTTGCTGGATGAACCCACCAACCACCTCGACATCCGCTCGGCCGAGGTCCTGGAGGCCGCCCTCGAGGAGTACACCGGCACGATTATCGTCATCTCGCACGACCGCTACTTCCTCGACAACGTCGTCGATCACATCGTTGAGCTTGAGGAGGGACGCGGCGAGACCTTCACCGGCAATTTCACCACCTATCTCGAGGAAAGGCGCCGCCGCGCGGAGGCCGCCGTCGCGCCGACGCACGGGACGAATCGGGCGGCGGCCGCCGGCAAGGAACGCGCCAGGCGCGGCTGAAGAATCGTGGGCGTCCTCGGTGTCCGTCGTCCACACACGGCACCCGGCACGCGCCGCATTTCACACCCATAGGAGGCAGCGGACCGCTCCACCCCATGCGACTTCTTCGTCAACCTCAGTTCTTGCTGATCGCTCTCAGCCACTTGATGGTCGACATGCTCTCCGGCCAGGTCGGGATTCTGCTGGCCGTGCTGAGTGTTCCGCTGGCCCTTTCCAATGCCAGCATCGGCCTGATTGCAATGCTGTACTCGATCTTCAATGCGCTCTCTCAGCCGATCGTCGGCCTGCTGTATGACCGCTCGGGCGGCAAGCTGTCGGCATCATCGGGCGTGATCTGGATGGGCGGGCTGTTCGCGCTGGTGGCGGTCTTGCCCGGGTACTGGCCCTTGCCGTTCATGATCTTGGCGACGCTGGGTTCGGGGGCCTTCCACCCGATGGGGACGAGCCAGGCCGCCGATTTCGGCAATCGCCACATGGCCGGGCGCGTGGCCACAGCGGCCTCGATCTTCT
>JAPLGX010000263.1 GCA_026389925.1 Chloroflexota bacterium | reverse complement strand
GGGTTGCGCTCGGCACGCGATAATCCACGGCCCAGTGTGGGCCGGGCACACTTCCGGGGAGGGAAGGGCGGACAGGCTCATGCGAGCTGACCGCCCTTCGTTTGTGACTCCCGGGCGGCGCGTCGCCGTGCGCCGAGCCAGTACAATGCTTGCGGCGCGAGGCGCGACCGGAGGCGCCGAATCTCATCTTCGACGTGGGAGAAGTCCCCATGGCCAAAGTCGTGCTGGTGGTGTGCGATGGCTTGCGCGACGACACCGCGCGCGAACAGATGGGCTACCTGTGGCACCTGGTGGAAACCCGCCAGGCGACGCACTACACGGTGATCGCCGAGCTGCCCACGATGTCGCGGCCGCTGTACGAGACGATCTGCACCGGCACGCCGGTCAGCACGCACGGCGTCACGAGCAACCTGGTGGTGCGGCGCTCGACCATGCCTAACCTGTTTGAGCAGGCGGTGAAGCATAAGCGTTCGACCGCCGCAGCCGCCTACTACTGGTTTTCCGAGTTGTATATCCGCGCCCCGTACGACTTCATTGCCGACCGCGAGACGGACGACCCGCAGCAGATCATCCAGCACGGGCGCTTCTACTTCGACGACCCGACTCCCGACCGCGAAGTGTTTGCGATGGGCGCCAACCTGATCCACCGCTTTGCTCCGGATTTCATCTTGATTCACCCCATGGGCATGGACCACATGGGTCAGACGCACGGCTCGGATTCGCCCGAGTACCGCAACAATGCCATCTTCCAGGATGTCATCCTGGCGACGCTCATCCCGCAGTGGAAGCAGGCGGGCTACACGGTGCTGGTCACCGCCGACCACGGCATCACCAACGACCGCATGCACGGCGGCATCCAGCCCGGCAGCCGCCACGTCCCGTTGTATATTCTCACGCCGCAGGGAAAGGGCCGCGGGGCGATCGCCGCGCCGGCCGCCCAATTGCAGCTTGCGCCCACAGTGTGCAAGCTGCTCGGCGTGTCCATTCCCGCAACCATGAAGAGCCCGGCCCTGCGTCTGTAGGCCGGCCTTTACATCTTGGCCCGGCGGACGCAGCGGCGGGAGCCCAGAGGACACTCGCGGATGACAACGACCTACGCAACCTATCTGACGCTCGACGATCTGCGCCAGGTGCACGAGGCCTCGCTGGAGATTCTCGAACGCGTGGGCATGCTCGTGCGCAATGAGAAGGCGCACGCCATCTTCGCGCGCCACGGGTGCCTCACCCAGGCGGGCAGCCCGCGGGTGAGGTTCCCGCGCAAGACGATCGAGGAATTCCGCGCGAGCATGCCGCCCACCTTCACCTTCCGCGCGCGCGATCCGCGCTTCGACCGCACGCTTCCGAATGATGCGCCGGTAATCATCACCGGCAGTTCGGCGCCCAACCTGATCGACCCGGTCACCGGTAAGGAGCGGCGCGCGACATCGGAGGATATTGCCCGCATCGCGCGGCTGGTCAACGAGCTGCCTGGGTACGACGTGTTCTCGATTTCGACTTTGGCGGAGGATGCGCCGCCGGGTTACTACAGCCTGGCGCGTCTGATGCCCACGCTGAAGAACTGCCTGAAGCCCATCCGCATCAGTTCGCTGGATGAAGAAGATGCCGGCCGCACGCTGCGCCTGGGGGCGCTCATCGCCGGCAGCGAGGCGGCCTACCGCGACCGCCCCTTCATCACGCACCACACCTGCCCGGTCGTCTCGCCGCTCGCCTTTGACGTGGACTCAACCGAGATGCTGCTCTACTACGTCGAGCGCGGTTACCCGTACTACGGCTCAATCGTCCCCAACGCCGGGTTGACCTCGCCCATGTCGCTGCCGGCCACCCTGGCCCAGGGCAACGCCGAGTTCCTGGCTTACGCCGCGCTGACCGAGATGGTGAAGCCCGGCAGCCCGCTGATCTACAGCACGCTGCCGACCGTGGCCGATATGCGCACCGGCGCCTATGCCCCGGGCGGCATCGAGTGCGCCATGCTGCACATGGGATTCGCCCAGATGGCCCGCTTCTACAATGTGGCGTGCGGCGGCTACATCGGGTTGACCAACTCGAAGGTCAACGATGCCCAGGCGGGGTACGAGACCGGCATGTCGGTCGTCGCCGGGCTGCTGGGCGGCGTGGGCATGTTCAACATGTCGGGGCTCCTGGATTCGCTCCTGGCCTTCGACTTCGCCAAGGCGGTCATCGACGACGAGATCGCCATGATGCTGCGCCGACTGCAGCGCGGGTTTGAGTTCGCGCCCGCGGAAATGGCGCTGGAGGTGATTGCCGAAGTGGGGCCAGGCGGCACCTTTATGTTCCACGAGCACACCGTGGAGCACATGCGCAGCGCAAACTATGTCCCGACGCTGGCTGACCGCGACCCGCGCGAAAAGTGGACCGAGAAGGGCGGGCTCGATACCCAGGCGCGGGCCATGCAGCGGGTCCGCCAGATTCTCACCCGCGAGTACGACTCCTGTCTTGCACCGGAGATCGAGGCGCGCATCCGCGCCGAATTCAAAGACATGGTGCGCGGCGATTGCCTGCCGCCGGCGGAGTGGGCGGAGTAGCCGGGCGGCCGCCACTACACGCGTCGATCGCGGGGCCGGCCTGGGCCGGCCCCGTTCGCCTCTAAGGGAGTTCCGGCTCCGTGTCGCTGCTCAGCCTGGCCCTGCTGTTGCTTTCGGCCTGCGTGCATGTGGTGGCGCACGTGGCGCTCAAACGCGCGCACGACCGCACCGCGCTCATGTGGTGGTTCATGGCCTGGGGCACGTTGCTCTACCTGCCGGTCGTGTTTCTAGTGCGTCGGCCGCTCCTGCCCGATACCTGGATGTGGATCGCCTTGAGCTCCGTCTTCGAAGCCGGCTACTTCTGGGCCATCGCCCAGGCCTACCGCGGGGGCGAACCTTTCGCGCCTCGGGGCTTGGAGCGAACCCTGGCGGGCGCTGCGCCGGGCCGCGCCACGCTGGGCGCTGGCAGCCGGCTTCTTCACCTCGCTCTACACTGCCGTCGATAAGGTGGGCATCCGCGGCGTTGACCCGCTTCTCTACACGTATCTGGCTCTCGCGACTACCACCTTGTGGCTCACCCCGCTGACCTTTCTGCGGGTGGGCTGGCAGGGACTCAGGCGCGAACTGAGCGCCTCGCGCTGGGCGGCGCCCTTGGCCGGCCTCACCACCCTGGCCGCCTATGCGCTCGTGCTGTACGCCATGCAGTTGGGCACACCCGCCGGTTATGCGGGCGCGGTACGCGAGGTGAGTGTCGTGCTCGGGGCGGGTATCGGGGTGTGGATTTTTCGCGAGAGGGGTGGCCCGGTGCGCGTCGTGGGCGCGGCGCTGGTGGCGGCCGGCGTGGTGGTCATCGGGCTGTTTGGGTAGGTGGCGCGCGGGGCGCGGTGCAGAAAAAAACCAGCAGGCGTCAGCCTGCTGGTTTTTGATGTACGCCCAGCATGGGCGCTGACTTGGAAGGTGGAAGTCCTTCCCGGGGGTTGATGGCACCCTGTGCCTGCGCACAGTGCAGGCCAACCGTAGCCAAGGGCAAGGGCGTCGCCGTGAGGCGGGGTCTGAAGGAAGCCGGA
>JAPLGX010000074.1 GCA_026389925.1 Chloroflexota bacterium | reverse complement strand
CTCGCTCCATCCCGGCGAACGGCGCGTGGGCGAAGTGACCAACATCACCAATTTTGGAGTCTTCGTCGATCTGGGCGGCATAGAAGGACTGGTCCATGTCTCCGAAATATCCTGGGGCCGGGTGCGCCATCCGTGTGATTTTGTCTCGTGCGGGCAGCGGGTCGAGGTGGAAGTGCTCAGCGTCGATCGCGAGCAAGGACGGGTGGCCCTCAGCCTCAAAAGGATGCACCCCGACCCGTGGGCGGGAATCGACGAGCGCTATGCGGCCGGCCAGCAGGTGCCGTGTTGCATCACCCGCGTGACCAGCTTCGGCGCCTTTGCGGCACTCGAAGAAGGCGTCGAGGGTCTGATCCACATTACGGAGTTATGCGTCGACCCGCTTGCGGATCCGCGCTCGGCCGCCCAGGAAGGCGATCACGTGGTGGCGCGCATCCTTGCGGTGGATGGCAACGCGCGGCGCATTGCCCTCAGCCTGCGACCTATCGCCGAACCGGCCGGGTCGGAAGAAAGGTAGGCGGATGCCCCCCTCCGGAGCGCGACGGCCGAATGACGGGCTGCCCGAACGGCTGGCCGATCTTCCGGGCGCGGCATTCGTGCGCGATGTAGCCCAGCGGGTGACCGAGGCTGGAGCCCCGCTGCGTCCGTACCTGGGTGACCTGGCCACCATTGCCCTGGCCTTGGGCGCGGCGCTGAGCGCCGTGGCCTTGGCCGGCGCCGGTCGAGGTTCGCTGCTCACACCCTTGGCTGGTTTTCTCCGCCAGTGGCTTGGATGGGGCGCGTGGCTCATCCCCATGTGCGCGGTAGTGGGCGTTGTGCTGCTCGTCCGCACGCGGCTCGCCCACAGGTTGCAGCTGCGCTGGGGCAAGATCATCGCGCTTGAGCTTGCTGCGCTGGCGGTCCTAGGTCTCGCGGATGCCATCATTGGCAATGACCTGACGCGCGCCGACGCGGGGGCCGGCGGAGGGTTGATCGGCTGGGGCATCGGCTACATGCTCGGGCTGCTGATGAGCAGCCTAGTGAGGGTGATCCTTCTGCTGGCGGTGGCTGCTGCGTTCGGCAGCTATGGATTGGATCTATCGGTCGAGAGAATCCGCGGCTGGGTAGAGCGGGGCCCGCGTCCAATTGCGACCCCCGTGCACCAACCCGCCCCGCCGCGCCGTGCGCCGGCCGTCACCCCGGCGGCGCCCGCGCCTGCCCTCCGTGAAGCGGAGCCCGAGAGCGCCAAGCCCCCCACCGCTTTGCCCCCGCGCGCCAAGGAACCGCAGCCGAAGCTCAAGCCGGCCGCAACCACCGCTCCCGCGCGCCCGGTGAAAGCCAAGCGCGATCGACGCCTCCCGTCGCTTGATCTGTTCGAAAACGCCGAGCTCGGTGCCCCCAGCATCCGCGAAGTGAATCAAACCGCGGGGCTGATCGAGAAGACGCTGAGCGAGTTCGGCATCCCGGCTCGCGTGGTGGGATACCGCACCGGGCCGACCGTCACCCAGTTTGCCGTGGAACCCGGGTTCCTTGAGAAGACAGGCGCCAACGGCGAAGCGCGGCGGGCGAAGGTTCGCGTCTCGCAGATCTCGGCCCTGTCCGACGACCTCTCGCTGGCGCTGGCCGCGCCCACGCTGCGCATCGAAGCCCCCGTGCCCGGGCAATCGTATGTGGGCATCGAGGTGCCGCACAAGCGTTCATCGGTCGTCCGCCTGCGCATGGTCATGGAGTCGCCGGGCTTCCACAAGATCCGCTCGCCGTTGGCCGTCGCCTTGGGCTTGGATGTGGCCGGGCAGTCGGTCTCTGCGGATCTGGCCTCCATGCCGCACTTGCTGATTGCCGGGACCACGGGATCCGGCAAGTCGGTCTGCATCACGGCGCTCACCGCCTGCCTGGTGGCCAACAACGGACCCGACGCGCTGCGCCTGGTTCTGATCGACCCCAAGATGGTCGAGCTGGTGCGGTTCAACGGACTGCCGCACCTCTTGGGGAAAGTGGAAACCGATCTGACGCGCATCGTCACGGTGCTGCGCTGGTGCACGCGCGAGATGGACCGGCGCTACAAGCTGCTTGAAGCGCTGCACGCGCGTCACATCGACGATTACAACCGCAAGGTGGCCTCGCGCGGCGAAGGCGAGCCGCTGCCGCGCATGGTGTTGATGCTCGACGAATTGGCGGACCTGATGATGATGGCGCCCGATGAGACCGAGCGCACGCTCATTCGATTGGCGCAAATGGCGCGCGCCACCGGCATCCATCTGGTGGTGGCCACCCAGCGGCCCTCCACCGACGTGGTCACCGGGCTGATCAAAGCCAACTTCCCGGCCCGCATATCTTTCGCGGTGGCCTCATCTGTGGATTCGCGGGTCATCCTCGACACCCCGGGGGCCGAGAGCCTGCTCGGCCGCGGCGATATGCTCTACCTCTCGCCCGAGTCGGGTTCGCCCGTGCGCCTGCAAGGGTGCTTCGTCACCGACCGCGAAATCCAGCGGCTGATCGACTTCTGGAAGGAACAAGCGGGCGAGCCTGCCCCAGCGATCGAAATCGAAGAGCCGCGAGACGAAACCCCGGCCGCGGTGCCCGCCGCCTCGCCCTGGGAAGGCATGATCGGCGAGACCCAATCCGCTGATCAAGATGAGGCCGAGGTCGAACAGGCCATCCGCGTTGTGCGCCAGTACGGCCGCGCCAGCGCGTCGCTCCTGCAGCGCAAGATGCGCCTGGGCTACCCGCGCGCCGCGCGGCTGATGGACGAGCTGTACGCACGAGGTATCATTGGCCGGGAGCAGGCCGGTGGCCGCACGCGTGAAGTGCTGGTGGGGAAGGGGCCGGCGGAGGATGAGACCGACCTGGAAGACCCCGCGGAGGAGAATACGGACTAGTCTCGCGCCGCCGTGCGCCCGATCCATTCACGCTTTCAAGGAGACTCGATGACCCAGGAGTCCGCCAACATCGTCCGCCGCCCAACCTTCACCGACCGCGTGCGCCTGCGCTTCAAGAACGTGCTCGATCCGCTCGGGCGCTTCTTCAACCGCCTCGGGCTGCACCCCAACACCATGACGCTGCTGGGATTGATCGGCACGATCGGCGGGGCGGTGCTCTTAGGCTTCGGGCAGATGCGGTTGGGCGGCGTGCTCGTCTTGCTGATGGGCCCGGTGGATGCGCTGGATGGGACAATGGCCCGCCTGCGCGGCGAACCCTCGCGCTTCGGCGCCTTCGTCGACTCGGTGACCGATCGCTGGGCCGAGCTGCTCATCCTGGGCGGCCTGCTCGTGCACTACACCCTGGCCGGCGCCGTCTGGGGTATCGTGCTCACCTACGCGGCGGCCGTCGGGTCGGTCATGGTATCCTATGTTAAAGCGCGCGCCGAAGCGCTCCAGTTCGACTGCAATGTGGGCATCCTGACCCGCATGGAACGCTACCTGGTGCTGGCGCCGGCGCTGCTGCTCAATGTGCCACTCGCCGGCATGGCCATCATCGCGGTGTTGGGCAACTTTACCGCCCTGCAGCGCATCTGGCATGTCCGCGTCCAGGCGCGGCGCCGCTAAGATCCTTCCTTAAGGAGCGGGCTTTATGTCGTTTGATTCTTACGGGATTCATCTCTTCAATCTGCTCTACATCCGCTACTACGGAATCATCTTGATGGCCGGCGCGCTGGCGGCGGCCGTTTTGGCCGAGCGTCAGGCGCGCAAAGCCGGCTTGGACCCGGAACGGGTGTGGGATTGCCTGATCTGGGTGCTGCTGGCGGGCGTGGTCGGGGCGCGCATCTGGCATATCCTGACCCCGCCGCAGAGCATGGTCGAGGCCGGAATCACCACCAGCTACTACTTGACCCATCCGCTCGACATGCTCGCGGTGTGGCGCGGCGGGTTGGGGATTCCCGGCGCGATTATCGGTGGTGTGCTGGCGCTCTTCATCTACTCGCGCAGACATCATCTGAGCTTCGGCGCCTGGGTGGACGTGGCCGCGCCGGCGGTGGCGCTCGGCCAAGCCATCGGCCGCTGGGGGAACTTCATCAACCAGGAGTTGTACGGTAAACCGAGCGACCTGCCGTGGGCGATTCGCATCGCACCCGAAAACCGTCTTCCAGGGTTTGAATCCTTCGAGCGCTTCCACCCGCTGTTCTTGTATGAGTCGCTCTGGAATCTCCTCAACCTGGGAGTGCTCCTGGTACTCTCCGCCAAGTACCGAGAACGATTGCTGGCGGGCGACCTGTTCTTCATCTACCTGATCCTTTACGGTATCGGGCGCTTCTTCTTGGAGTTCCTGCGTTTGGATCCTTCGCCGGTTGCCGGCACCGACATCAATCAACTGGCGATGGCCGTGGTGGTGCTGGCCAGCGCAGTAATTCTCCCCCTGCGTCACCGCCGGAAGGCTGCGGTGGCCGCACCGGCGGAGTAGCTGGGATACAGGGACGCAGCGGGGGTCACTTGAGTCTGGGCCGGTCGAGGCACAAGCTCACATGCAACGCGCGGCGATGCCTGCCGGGAGCGGCGGGCGTCGCCGCGCGTCCGCTTTGGCACGCGGCGGCACGCGGCCAGGGCTCGTATCGAGGTGCGGCGTGAACCCGCCGTGCATGATTGAAGCGCGTGACTTGACCAAGGATTTCGGCGAGCGCCGCGTGGTGGACCGCGTGACGCTCGAAGTCCGCGCCGGAGAAATCCTGGTTGTGCTCGGACCCAACGGCGCCGGCAAGACGACCACCGTGCGCATGCTGGCAGGGATACTCCGCCCGAGTGCGGGCAGCGCGAGCATCGCCGGCCTGGACGTGAGCCGGTACCCGGAGCGGGTGCGCGAAAAGGTGGGCGTGCTGACCGAGCACCACGGGTTGTACAGCCGCATGCGTGCCGGGGAGTATCTGGACTTCTTCGCGGCGCTTTATGGCCTGCGCCCCGCCGAACGCCGCCAGCGTGCTCATGAGCTCATGCGCACCCTCGCGCTCGAGGTCGATGGCGACCGCTGGCTGGCCGAGTATTCGAAAGGCATGCGCCAACGCATTTCGCTGGTGCGGGCCCTTCTGCACCGGCCGCCGGTATTGATGCTGGATGAGCCCACCTCCGCGCTTGACCCCGAATCCGCTCATCTGGTGCGCGGTTTGTTGCGCGATCTGCGCGCGCAGGGCTGCGCCATCCTGGCCTGCACCCACAACCTAGGGGAGGCCGAGGAACTGGCTGACCGCATTGCCATACTGCGTCGCGGTCAAATCGTGGCGCAGGGCAAGGCGCAAGAGCTGCGCGCCGAATTGGCCGGCCTCCCGCTCTTCGAGGTGCGCCTGGGGAAATCGGCGCGGCGAGCGAGGCGGCTGCTGCGCACTGAAGTGGACCTGGTCGAGGTGGGCGGGCAGTCGATCCGCTATCGCAGTGCTTCGCCCCAGATTCAGAATCCGCGCATCATTCAGCGCCTGATGGAGGCCGGCTTGCCCGTGGTTGAATTGCGCGAGATCACACCCAGCCTTGAGTCGGTCTACCTGCGGGCTGTGGCCGACAACGGAGCTCTCGCCTCCTCACCGGAGGAGGTCGCATGACCCTGGCTGCGGCCATGCCGCGCGTCCAGTGGTCGCGCGTCTTCACCCTAGTCGACCGCGAATTGCACGACCAGTTCCGCGATTGGCGGGTGGTCATCCCGGTGGTCATTCTCACCGGCATCTTCCCGCTGCTGATGAATTTCGCCGCGCAAACGGCCATGGATTTCGTCAGCCGCTACGGCGCGCCGATTATCGCGGAACAGCTCTTCCCCTTCATGTTGATGATCGTTGGCTTCTTCCCCACCACGGTTTCGCTGGTCATAGCCCTTGAGAGCTTTGTGGGAGAGAAGGAGCGCTTCAGCCTGGAACCCTTGCTCTCGACGCCGCTCAGCGACGCCGAACTCTTCCTGGGCAAGGCGCTGGCTTCCACCGCCACGCCGCTCGCCTCCGCCGCTCTGGGTATCCTGGTCTACCTGACCGGACTGTACCTGGCGGCTGGCTGGCTGCCCTCGGCCGGACTCATGCTGCAGATTGTGGTGCTCACTCTGGCCCATGCCGTGGGCATGGTCAGTGCCGCGGTGGTCATCTCCGCCCAGACCAACTCGGTGCGTGCGGCGAACCTCCTGGCCTCCTTCATCATCATCCCGGCCGCGCTGCTGGTACAGAGCGAAAGCCTGCTCATGTTCTGGCGGCGCTACGACGCGCTGTGGTGGGTCATCCTGGGGATTGCCCTGCTGGCCTTCCTGTTTGTGCGCATCGGCCTGCGCCAGTTCCAGCGCGAGGAGCTTCTCGAACGGGAGGTGGAGGAACTGCGCCTCGATCGCCTACGGCGCAACGTGTGGCGCGCGCTCACGGCCGGCGCACGCAACCCCATCGAGTGGTATCGCCAGGGCGTCTTCCCCGCCGCGCGGCGCGCGCTGAGCGCGGGCCCGTGGGTGGCAACGGCGTTGGCCATGGGCGTTGGGGTCGGCCTGGTCATGGCGGTGCGCCTGCCGATGCACCTGAACCTGAACGCCATCGACCCGCGCGGCGAAGCGCTCCTCTCGGCCTTGCGCGACCAGGGCCTCCTTTCGGCCAGCGGCGCGGTGTACATCTTCTTGCACAACGTCCGCACGATCGTTCTGGCCTCGCTGCTCGGGGTGTTCTCGTTGGGGGTGCTCTCGCTGATCGTGCTCATGGCACCCCTGGGAATCATCGCCTACGCCGCCGCGCTGGTGGGGCAGGTGGGCGGAAACCCGTGGCTCTTCGTCGGAGGGTTCGTGTTGCCCCACGCGCTCATCGAGATCCCGGCCCTCTGGCTGGCGGGGTGCAGCATGCTGCGCTGGGGCAGTTGCCTGCTGGCGCATCCAGAAGGCCGCACCATTGGCGGGTTGTGGCTCGAGTCGATGGGCGATTGGGTGCGGGTGACCGTCGGGCTCGTCCTGCCGCTGCTGCTGGCCGCAGCCTGGGTCGAGAGCTACCTCACTCCGTATACCGCGATGTGGTCGCTTGCCGCGGGGGTTTGGTGAAGGTCGTCATCTTGGGGTCAGCCTTCGCACTAGCGAGCGAAGGCTAACGCAATACTCAGCTCGTCGTGTGTGGCGAGCGCGAGTCATTGCTGCTCGATTGCGGGACCCCAGCCTCCTCCCGTCTGCGCGCGTACGGCCTCAACCCGGAGCATCTCATCGGCGTAGCGTTAACCCATTTCCATCCAGACCACGCCAGCGGGCTGGCCGCCTTCATCATGGATGAATGGCTGCTCGGCCGGCGCTGCCCGCTTAGCTTGTGCGCCAATGCGCACGGCCTGGACCGGGCCCGCCAGCTACTGGATCTCGTCGGCTGGCAGACGTGGCCGGAGATGTTCCCCCTCGAGTTCTGCCGTGCGCCGGATGAGACGGGGGCCTCGTTCTCCAAGACCATGAACTTGTGGGCCGCAGCGCTCCCGTGCGTCACTTGATCCCCCCCATCGCCTATCGCGTCGAATCGAAGGCCTCGTCGCAGGCGGTTGTCTTTTCCGGCGACAGCCAACCCTGCCCCGAGCTAGCCACCCTGGCGCACGGGGCCGATCTTCTCTTCCATGAGGCGACCGGCGCCGAGCCTGGCCACTCCGATGCAGCCAAAGCGGGTCAGGCAGCGGCGCGCGGGCTGATGCTTATCCATTGTGACCCCGGGTTGGACCGCAATGCGCTGTGCGCGTCCGCTCGGAGCCACTTCAACGGACCGGTGACGGTGGCGGAGGACGGCTTGCAGGTGGAGGTGTGACCCTCTGCAATGGCATTTGGCGTAGGCCATCGACATGGTACAATCCTTGCAGAGGAGCACCAGGGGGAAGGGTATGAGTGATTTGCACACTCCCGGGGTCCACATCACCGCTACGCTGTCGCAGCGTGGCGACGATCCCCGTCCGTACAAGCATTTGCATGGGTCCTCGCGCTGGGCGTGGGTTGAACTCGTCCACCTCTGGCAGCCGCCGACGGACCTGTTTGAGACTGAAAGCGCATTTATCGTCCGTGTTGAAGTGGCCGGGATGAGTCAGGGCGACTTCACCGTGACCCTTGAGGAACATACGCTCCGCGTGAGCGGCGTTCGCCCAGACCCGGATCAGTGCAGCGCCTACCACCAGATGGAAATCCATTACGGCGAATTCCGTTCGGACGTGGCGCTACCTGGCGACGTGGACGCCCAGGGCCTTGAGGCGGCCTACAACGACGGCTTCCTGACGGTGACCCTGCCGCGCGTGCGGCCGCGGCGCATCGTCGTTGCAAGTTGAGGCATCTCGCCCACCCTTGACCGCTCTCGTGCTGAGGAGAGCCACCTGGCACCATGGCAGCCACACGCTGGACTGAAAACCTGAATGAATTGATGACCTTCATTGCCGATTCCGCCTCGGGCCTGTGGCACGAGATCAGCCTGCGCCCGATTGTCACCAAGGTGCAGGAACCCGCGCCCGAAGAAAAGGAACCCCCTCGCGAAGACGAGCTTGCCACCCGCGTGCCGGACGTCCTGGCCATCCTGCCCCTGCGCGGGTTGGTGGTTTACCCTCAGACGGTCGTGCCGCTCACGGTCGGCCAGCCGCGCTCGATCAAGCTGGTCGATGATGCCGCCGTGGGCGAACGCATCATTGGCCTGGTCACCTCCAAAGATCCAGAAAACGCCACGCCCGGCCCGGGCGATTTGAATCCGATGGGCACGGCGGCCATCGTCCACCGCCTGTTCCGCGCTCCGGATGGCACGATTCGCATTGTCGTGCAAGGCCTCTCGCGCTTCCGCCTGGGCGAGTTTATCGAACAGGAACCTTATCTGCGCGCCCACGTGATGCTGGCCCCCGAAGCCGTGGAGCAAGGGCTTGAGATAGAAGCTCTGGCGCGCAATGTGCGCGATACGTTCGCCCAGATTGCGGAATTGGTGCCCTCCGTTCCGCGCGAACTGGTGGCCACCGTCACCGCGCTCGAAGAGCCGCTGCAGATCGCCTACACCATCGCCAACTACCAGCGCATCGAGCTAGATCAGGCCGAGCAATTGCTCGAATTGGACTCGACCACGGCCAAGCTCAAACGCCTGGTGGGCCTGCTCACCAAGGAGTTGGAGGTGCTGCAGCTCGGCGCCAAGATCCAGGAAGAGGCGCGCTCGGAGATCGAAAAGGTCCAGCGCCAGTATTTCCTGCGTGAGCAGATGAAGGCCATCCAGCGCGAGTTGGGCGAGACCGACGAGCAGACGGCCGAGGTCGAAGAACTGCGCAAGAAAATGGAGGCAGCCAAGATGCCGCCCGAGGCCGCCGAGCAGTCCGCTCACGAACTCGACCGGCTTGCCAAACTGCCGACCGCCGCGGCAGAGTACGGCGTGATCCGCAGTTATCTGGATTGGCTGGTGGCCATGCCGTGGAGCGTGGCCACCGAAGACAAGCTCGACGTGGCCAACGCGCGCGGGGTGCTCGACGAAGACCACTTCGGGCTGAAGGATGTCAAGGAACGCATTCTGGAATTCCTAGCCGTGCGCAAGCTGCGTTCGGAACGCAAGGACCAGGTTCCCGAGGCGCCGCCCACCGACAAGGTTCGGCGCGAGCGGGAAGGCGCCATCCTGTGCTTCGTCGGCCCGCCGGGCGTGGGCAAGACTTCCCTGGGCCAGTCAATTGCACGGGCCATGGGACGCAAATTCATCCGCATCTCACTGGGCGGGATCCACGACGAAGCGGAAATCCGCGGTCACCGGCGAACTTACATTGGCGCACTGCCCGGGCGCATCTTGCAGGCGTTGCGCCGCGTGGGGAGCCGCAACCCGGTGTTCATGCTGGACGAGGTCGACAAGCTGGGTGCCGATTTCCGCGGCGACCCGGCCTCCGCCCTCTTGGAAGTGCTGGATCCGGAACAGAACCGCGAGTTCCGCGACCACTATCTCGAGGTGGCCTTCGACCTCTCGCAAGTAATGTTCATCACGACCGCCAACACTATGGAGACGATCCCCGGCCCGCTTCTCGACCGGATGGAAGTCATCCCGATCACCTCTTACACCGAGCACGAGAAGGTGACTATCGCCCGCGGCTATCTGGTGCCGCGCCAGATCCGCGAGAACGGCCTCTTGCTGGGGGAGGTCACCTTTAGCGACGAGGGGCTCTACGCGCTCATTCGCTCGTACACGCGGGAGGCCGGCGTGCGCAACTTGGAGCGCGAGATCGGGTCCGTGTGCCGCAAGGTGGTCACGCGCATCGTCGAGCACAAAGTTGAGCGGGTGGAGGTGACGCCCGAGCTGGTGAGCGAACTCCTGGGCAAGCCGCGCTTCTATCCCAACGCCGAGGTGCGCGAGCGCACGGCTGTACCCGGCGTGGCCACCGCGCTGGCGTGGACGCCAGTGGGTGGCGACCTGCTCTTCATCGAGGCCACGCGCATGCCCGGCAAGCACGGCTTCCAACTCACCGGCTCGCTCGGCCAGG
>JAPLGX010000337.1 GCA_026389925.1 Chloroflexota bacterium | reverse complement strand
CTCCACGTTCATGCTCAGGTGCGCGGAGTTCATCCAGTCCCTGCGGGCTATTAGGTAGCCGCCGAGAGCGGCGACGAATAGTGACCCGAGGGCAATTCCTTCTCCGATGGTGAGTTCAAACATGCGGCCCCCTTCTTGTGGTGGCATATAGTGTATAGCATTCTTGGGAAAAGAAGACCGCCCTATCGCTAGGGCGGCTGTGTGTGCAAGTGTAGGCTAATATAACCGAGCGAATAGCACAACCATTCATGTTAGGCAAACCTCCGAATGAGCCTCCGGCACCCGCCAGTTGGTAGTTGTGGCTGTCAACCTAGGCTAGGATGCGTCCAGCGCGTCGGAGACGAATCGGAGTAGTCTAACGGGGCATCTGCACAGGCTTTTGAGGCAACAAAGACCGCCCAGCGTAAGTAGCTGGGCGGTTGGCATCACCCGCCTATGGTGGGCCGATGTAGGTCCACGTGCCTCATGCCGCGCGCCGTGGCCTACCCCGCTGCCTGGCCTTGATGGCTGCATCTATCACTGATATCAACTGTCTGTACTCGCCGTCTTTGTCATGTGCTTCGGCGACTCTCGCAGTCCGAGAAAGGACGTCGCCGAGATGCGCGGCGAGATCATCGTCTATGAGCCTGCGTGAATGCAGTTGCCTGACTATCTGCTGGAAAAGGGCGCGCTTCATTTCGGCGTCGATGGAAATCAGGTCCTGAGTGGCAAACTGCCAAACCGTGAGGGAGACCATATCGCTTGCAAGCATTCTCAAATCCTCGGACTTGGCTAGGACTTCGTCCTTCGCTCTCTTCACTTCCGAGGCCGTCGTGACGAGACCGACGACCAATGCCTTGAGATCAAAGAATTGAACGCGAGGGGAGAAATGGATTATGAGCGCGACGAGGAGGACTAGTGCAAGGCAGATCGCGAAGGTGGCTTCCCCGAGAGAACCTAAGTACCGCAGCACGACGAGCGAGACGAAGCCGACTACTCCAACGGCAAGCGAGACGACATTCAAAGTGCGCTGATCGTTGTCTGTTGGTATGTGCATCGTGGTCCCTCCTTGGACTTAGTTTAGGTTCGTTCTGCTTGTTTCGCAAGCCTGTTCTCGCATGCCGATGCGCCGTTTCTAAGGCGCGCGAGGGCATGCCCGCATGTTCATCTCAGGCTCGAGGGCGCGGGCGTGACGAGGCTGCCGCTTCCATTAGAAGAGGGAGCCCGGCGCCGCGCCTGGCGGGCCGTATGACCGTGGAAGTCATGCGGTGGCGTTGTGGGTGCGTTGTGGAGGCGTTGTGGCTGGCGGCACCGCATGATGCGGCGGCTCCCTATGAGTTGATAAGGGATAGTGAGAGATATTGCCTAGGTGGGACGCTGGTAGGTGAGGTGGTACGTGGTCAATTCGCCTGGTAGGGTTAGGATGATGAGCGCGCGCCCTCGCGCACACTTTGTAGCGTGTGGTTGGGGGGTGGGCGTCGTCTAGCGGGGTAGCGTCGAGCGAGGCTGCTTTCGTCATAGGGAAAACAAGCGGCCTGCGCAACTACATGTTGTGCATGCACGGATACTAAGACGACGATGATCTACACCCACGTGCTCAACCGTGGCGGGCTGGCCGTGCGCAGCCCACTCGATCGCACACCCTAATGGCGAGGGCTAGCTATCGAGGAATTCTACGAGGCACCGGTTGAACGCCTCAGGCTGGTCCGCCGTCACGGCATGACCGGCGTTGGGGATGATCACCTGCTGCGCGCCGAGGATCCCGAGCAGTAGCCGTCGCTGCAACGGCGGCGGGACAGTGTTGTCGTCCGCACCCGTGACCAGCATCGTCGGCAGCCGGATCTCACGCAGCCGGTCCTGCACGTCAAACAGAGCCAGCGCGCGCATCGCGCCGCGATAGGCACGCGGGTTGGCCTGACGCACTGTCTGGATCATGATCTCGCGCATCGCGGCCTGGTCCTCACGCGGCAACACGCGCCGCGCCACCGCCCGCGCTTGCGCCTCGAGCCCCATCGTGTGCACCAGGATCATGCGCAGCGCGAAGTAGGCCCACACGCTTGGCCGCTCCGGGCGCAGCCGCGCGAAAGTATTCACCAGAACGAGCTTCTCGATCATCTGCGCGCGTGTCAGGGCCAGTTGCAGCGCGAGCACACCCCCCATCGATATTCCAACAACATGAGCCGACACAATACCTAACGCCTCGAGCAGCGCCGCCATGTCCTCCGCAATTCGCGCGACGGTCATCGGCCCGCCCGGATAGCGCGACTGCCCGAACCCGCGCGCGTCCGGCGCGATCGGGCGATAGCCCGCCTCGGCCAGCGCCGCGAATTGCAGCGACCAGGATGCACCGTTCACGCCCAGCCCGTGCAGCAGCAGCACGGGTTTGCTTCCGCTCGGATTCGGATCAAGGTAGTGAAGCTGTACGCCAGTTGGCAGGTCGATGAGAGGCATGCGCTGGATTATAGCGCCGCGATGAGGAGGGCCGGGTCACCTCGCGGGTGGCGCGCCTCTCCGTTCACAAGAGATGAAGGATTGGTGGGAACGCTGGAACAGCGCTCAGCCGCCGATTTCGGCCATCCACCGGTTCGAAGGGATCTTGTTCGAGGCCAGCTCGTGCTTCTCGGGTTTGAGGGTCACGGCCTTCATGAGCAGCGGCTCGATCGGTTCGCCTCGGCGAAGTGCCCCGCGCACTTCCACCTCGCGCTCGCCCAGCAGGCACGGGCGCAGGAAGCCGTCCGCTGTCAGACGCAGCCGGTTGCAGCGATCGCAGAAGTGGTCCCCGCGCGGCGAGATCAACCCGACCGTGCCGAGAGCGCCCGGCAGCCTGAAGGTGCGGGCCGGGCCGGCTCCGAGCGCGGCGTGCTCCTCCACCATCCCCAGCGGTTCGAGGATCGTGCGGATTTCTGCCACCGGCAGGTAGGCGTGCTGCGGATCAGGCAGGTCCTCGCCCCACAGCAGCGGATCGCCGACCGGCATGAGTTCGATGATTCGCACGTGCCATGGATGATCGATTGTCAGCCGGGCAAGCGCCGGCAGTTCGTCATCATTCAATCCACGCACGGCCACGACGTTGATTTTGATCGGCGTGAGCCTCGCGGCCTCGGCCGCGGCGATGCCCCGCCTTGCGCGCTCTAGCTGGCCGCCGCGTGTCAGGCGCGCGTAGCGCGCCGGGTCGAGCGTGTCGAGGCTGACATTGACCCGGTCGAGCCCTGCCTCGGCCAAGCTGCGCGCTTGGTCCT